>DASQFY010000014.1:0-2666 GCA_035632895.1 Candidatus Dormiibacterota bacterium | reverse complement strand
GAGGAGGACGATCGACCCTTCATCGGGCGCCGGGCGCTGGAGCGCGAGCGTGCCGAGAAGGCGTCACGCTGGCGGATGGTGGGGCTGGTGGTCGACTGGGAGGACTACGAGCGAGCCTACAGCGAGGCGGGACTGATTCCTCCCAAGGACCATCGACCGGTTCACGAGGACTGGATGGTCTACGACGCCGATCGGTCGCGGATCGGCTACGCAACCAGCATCATGTACTCGCCGGTGCTGCAGCAGCACATCGCGCTCGCGCGGGTGCGACCCGACCTCGCCAAGCCCGGCAGTCGGGTCTTCCTGGAGTTCACCGTGGACCACCACTACGAGCAGGTGGCGGCGCACGTCGCGCGGCTGCCCCTGTACAACCCGGAGCGCAAGACCGCCTGATGGACCGATGAGCACGGACCGATACGACGCGATCGTGGTCGGCGGCGGCCACAACGGCCTGGTCAACGGTGCCTACCTGGCCAGGGCCGGGCTGAGGACGCTCGTCCTGGAGCGCCGCCACCTTGTCGGCGGCGCGGCGATCACCGAGGAGCTGCATCCGGGCTACTGGTTCACGACGTTCAGCTACGCCCTCTCCCTGCTGCGGCCGCAGATCATCCAGGAGCTCGAGCTGACGAAGCACGGCTTCCTGCCGCTGCTGATGTCGACCCGCTTCGCGCCGGGCGAGGACGGCGAGTACCTGCTCTTCAACCGCGACCGTGACGAGACCCTGCGCGAGATCGCCCGCCTCTCGCCGCACGACGCCGACGGCTACGAGCAGTACGGCCACGACCTCGACCGCGTGTGCCAGGCGATCAGGCCACTGCTCGACACCGTCCCGCCCGACATCTTCAGCGACGACCCGGAGGAGCTGGTCGCGCTCGCCGCCCTCGGCTCGCGGCTGCGCAGCCTCGACAAGCGCACGCTGCACAACGCCGTGCGGCTGCTCACCGGCAGCGCCGCCGACTTCCTCGACGACTACTTCGATTCGACGCTGCTGAAGGGCTACCTGGCCTCGTCGTCGATCATCGGCTCCAAGGTCGGGCCCCGCTCGCAGGGATCCGGGCTGGTGCTGCTCTTCCACTCCCTGGGCGAGCACGACGGGGACTACGGCAGCTGGGCCTTCCACAAGGGCGGCAACGGCGGCTTCACGCAGGTCCTGGCCCGCGCGGCGGAGGCGTTCGGCGCCGAGATCCGGACCGAGTCGCCCGTCGAGCGCGTGCTCACCCGCGACGGCGAGGCGACCGGCGTGGCGCTGGCGGACGGGACCGAGATCGGCGCCGACGTGGTGGTCAGCGCGCTCGACCCGCGGCGCACGTTCCTCGAGCTTGTTGACCCGCGTGAGATGCCGGACGACCTGGTCGAAGACATCCGCCGCCTCAAGTTCCAGGGGGTCAGCTCCAAGGTGAACTTCGCCCTCGACGGGCTGCCGGCACACCCGGTCCTCGGCACCCGGCCGGACCTGTACCGCGGCTTCATGAACATCGGGCCGTCGATCGACTACCTGGAGCACGCCTTCGACGACGCCAAGTACGGCAGGTACAGCGACCATCCCTACATCGACTGTGCCATCCAGTCGACCATCGACCCGGATATGGCGCCGCCCGGCAAGCACGTCCTGTCCTGCTTCGTCCAGTACACCCCGTACGAGCTGCGCGCGAGCGACTGGGATGCCGAGCGCGAGCCGATGGCCGACCGCGTGCAGGCGACCCTGGAGCGCTTCTTCCCCGGCTTCGGGGACCTCGTCCTGCACCGCGAGGTGCAGACCCCGCTCGACATCGAGCGCACCGTCGGCCTGTCTGAGGGGAACATCTTCGCCGGCGAGCTCCTGGCGCCGCAGATGTTCTTCTTCCGCCCGGCGCCCGGCTGGTCCCAGTACCGGACCCCGATCGCCGGCTACTACCAGTGCGGCTCGGGCACCCACCCGGGCGGCTGCGTGATGGGAGCGCCGGGTCGCCTGGCGGCGCGCCAGATCCTCGGGGATCGGAGTCGCGCCCGCGGCGAGTGATCCGCGCTCGGCGTCAGCGGTCGAGCTCGCTCATCGGACCGCCTCGGGAGCAAGGCGGCGGTAGCGCGAGCCGTACCACAGCAGCGGGGCGGCATCGGTGCGGTAGCTGGCGGCCACGATCTCGCCGAGGAAGATGGTGTGGTCGCCGCCGTCGTGCCGGGCGGTGAGCCGGCAGTCGAAGTACGCCAGCGCGCCCTCCAGGATCGGCGAGCCCGTCTCGGCCTCGTGCCACTCGGCGCCGCAGAAGCCGGTCAGCTTGGCCGCCGTCGTGCGCTGCGCGAAGCACTCGGCCAGGTCCTGCTGGTCATCGGCCAGGACGCTGGCGGCGAACGAGTGGCTGCCGACGATGGCGACGTGCGTCTCCGCCTTGCGCGCGATGCTGGCCATCAGGATCGGCGGGTCGATGCTGATCGTCGCGATGGCGTTGGCGGTCATCCCGGCCAGCAGCGGGCCATGGCGGGCAGCCACGACGGTCACCCCCGTGGCGAAGTGGCCCATGAGCGTGCGGAGCCGGGTCCGCTCGGCGTCGTCCAACGGTTCCTCAGGCCGCCGGGATGGTGGCCAGCCGGGTCAAGGCGAGGCAGATTCGATAGAGGGCGTCGCCGTCATCGGCTCGGAAGCCGACCGTCCGTGGCGCGAGCCGCTCGGTACCGGGCAGGACGCGGGC
>DASQFY010000013.1:0-4942 GCA_035632895.1 Candidatus Dormiibacterota bacterium | reverse complement strand
CTACATGTACGAGGGCGACGCCCCGCTCGCCGAGCGGCGGGCGCAGGCGCTGGCCCTCGACCGCGAGCTGCTGGCCGAGCTGCTCGGCGCCGACGAGCTGCGCGAGCTGTTGGACCCCGCCGCGACCAGCGACCTCGAGCTCGAGCTTCAGGCCTTGACCGGCGGGCGCCGGGCGCGGACCGTCGACGGCGTCCATGACCTGCTGCGGCGGGTGGGCGACCTCCGGACCGATGAGGTGGCGGCCCGCTCCGACCTTACCGACGTCCCGGCGGCCCTGGCCGGCCTGGAGGGTGACCGTCGGGTGGTACGGCTGCGGCTGGCCGGGGAGGAGCGCTGGATCGCCATCGAGGACGTGGCGCGTTACCGCGACGCGCTCGGCGCCAGCCCACCGCCGGGCGTGGCCGAGACGTGGTTGGAGGCCGATTCGGCCAGTCCGCCGCCGCTCGACGGGTTGCTGCTGCGCTGGGCCCGGACCCACGCGCCCTTCACGGCGCCTGCATCCGCGGCGCGCTGGGGCATCGCCCCGCTGCGGGTGCACGACCGGCTACGGGCGCTGGTCGAGGCAGGTTCGCTGCTGGAGGGCGCCTTCCGGCCGGGCGGCACGGAGCGCGAGTTTGCGGACGCAGACGTGCTGCGTGCGCTGCGCCGCCGATCGCTCGCGCGGCTGCGCCGCGAGGTGGAGCCGGTGCCGACCGAGGCCCTCGCCCGCTTCCTGCCGGTCTGGCACGGGATCGAGTCGCGAGCGACCGGCCATGACCGCCTGCTGGAGGTGGTCGGCCAGCTGGAGGGCTATCCGATCCCGGCCTCGATCCTCGAGCGGGACGTGCTCGCCCCGCGAGTGCGCGACTACGCCCCGCGTCTGCTCGACGAGCTGGGCGCTGCGGGCGAGGTCGTGTGGCTCGGGCGGGGACCGCTTGGGCGCGACGACGGGCGGGTGGCCCTGTACCGGCGCGAGCGCGCCGAGCTGCTTGCCTCCGCCGGCGCCTTCGAGCCCGCCGATCGACCCGATAGGCCGCTCCACGACGCGATTCGTCGCCACCTCGAGCGTCGCGGCGCCAGCTTCTTCGGTCAGCTGCGGATGGCAATTACCGATGCACGAACCGACGACGAGCTGCTCGACGCGCTATGGGATCTCGTCTGGTCTGGTGAGTTGACCAACGATACGGTTGGGCCGTTGCGCGCAATTGCCCTGCCGCGATCGCGGTCGCGCGGGCCGCGCATCGGGCGACCGGCCGGAATGGGGCCGCCTCGTGCGGCCGGCCGCTGGTCGCTCGTCGCCGACCTCGTCGGCGAGGGTCGGTCGCCCACGGAGCGCAGCCACGCCACCGCCCTGGCCCTGCTTGAGCGGCATGGGGTGGTGACCCGCGAGGCGGTGCTCGCCGAAGGGCTGGCGGGTGGCTTCGCATCGGTCTATCCCGTGCTCAAGGCCATGGAGGAGGCCGGGCGGGTGCGTCGCGGCTACTTCGTGTCAGGGCTTGGCGCAGCGCAGTTCGCGCTGCCCGGGGCGGTCGATCGGCTGCGCGCCGAGCGCGAGCCCGATGCCGAGGATGGCCGGCGCGTCCTGCTCCTGGCCGCCGCCGATCCCTCCCAACCGTACGGCGCCGCATTGCCTTGGCCGCGTGACGAGGGGGCCGAGCGCCTGCCGCTGCAGCGGGCGGCCGGCGCGTATGTGGTACTGGTCGACGGCGCGCCGGCGCTCTATGTCGAGCGCGGGGGCCGTGGGCTGCTGAGCCTGCCGGCGGCAGCGGACGGCGAGGTGATGGGTGCAGCACTGGCTGCCCTACCGCGGCTGGTCGCAGCCGGCGGGCCGATGCGCGAGCTGCGCCTGGAGCGTGTCGACCGGCTGCCCCCGGCCGAATCGCCGCTCGCCGAGCGGCTGCGAGGGATCGGTTTCCGGCCGACCTACCGGGCCTGGGCCCTGCGACCCAACCGCGGGACATAGAAGTGTCCCGAAGGGGCCCTGCCCGGTACCTTTGATGCAATCGCAGGTCCGTGGCCCGGCTCCTCCGGGACAACCAGAAGATTAGCGGGCCGTTAACGGGCCGCCAACCCACTTGTCCACGAACTTCGTCCGGGAATGAGCGACTTATCCACGTCCCGTCCACATCGGCCCAGTCGGAGGATCGCAAAAGCGGTCGTGGCACATCGCTGAGGCCGCGGGGTACACTCCGCGCATACTCGAACGCCAGGGATTGAGACCGATGGCTCAGCCGTTTCCGATCTTCCGCCCCCTCGCCGCGGTCGGTGTCGCCGCCGCCCTCGTGGCTTGCACCGCCGCCTCGCCAACGCCCTCGACGCAGGAGAGCGCGGCTGCCAGCGTCGCCGCCAGCGAATCGGCCCAGGCCGCGGCGTGCGCCGAAGAGAACCTGGCCACCAAGGAGTTTGCCGTCTTGACCGTCGGGACCGATAACCCCGCCTTCCCGCCCTACTTCGCCGAGCCGGAGGGTGACGAGACATTGACCGATCCCTGGCAGGTCGGCGACCCGACCAACGGTCGCGGCTTCGAGAGCGCCATGGCCTACGCGCTCGCTGAGCAGCTCGGGTTCGGCGAGGCGCAAGTCAACTGGATTCCGGTGCCGTTCAACAACTCGATCGCTCCCGGCCCGAAGGAGTTCGACGTGTACCTGGCCCAGGTGTCGTTCACCGCGGAGCGCACCCAGGCCGTGGACATGAGCGAGGGCTACTTCTTCAGTAACCAGGCGCTGGTGACCTCGGCCGGATCCGAGCTCGCGGGCGCCACCAGCATCGCCGAGGTGGCCGAGTTCCAGCTTGGGGCAGCCGGCAACACGACCAGCCTGACGTACATCCAGGACAAGATCCAGCCCACGCAGGAGCCGCGCGTCTACGACGACAACACCGCGGCGAAGGCTGCGCTCGAGGCCGGGCAGGTGGAAGGCGTCGTGTTCGACCTGGCCACCGCCTTCTACATCGTCAACGTCGAGATGAGCGACGGCGTCGTGGTCGGCCAGTTCCCGTCCGATCCGCAGGACAAGGAGCACTTCAGCTTCGTGCTCGACCTCGACAGCCCGCTGACCGACTGCGTCAACGAGGCGATCCTGACGATGGGCGAGAACGGCGAGCTCGACACCCTCGCCGAGGAATGGATGGCGGACTTCCTGGACGCACCGTTCATCTCCGAGTAGTGGCCTGAGGCCTTGAGCGGGCCACAGAACCAGCTCGTCGACGAAGTCCCGCCGCGGGGACTTGAGGCAGCGCCCCGGCGGCGGCGCGGGCCATCCGGCCGGCGGTCCCTGGCGATCGCCGCCGTTTCGACTGCCGTCGTATTCACGCTGCTCGCCCTGCTGGTGGTCAACTCGCCTGGTTGGGAGCGGGTTCGCAACGCGTTCCTGGACGGCGAGAACTTCGTGGCATCTGCGCCGGGGATCATCGGCAAGTTCGGCGTCAACGTCCTCGTGTTCGTCATCGCCGAGATCCTGATCCTCGCCTTCGCCCTGGTGCTCGCCGTGATGCGCAGCGTGCCGGGTCCCGTCTTCTTCCCGTTGCGCCTCATCGCGACCATCTACGCCGACGTCTTCCGTGCCGTGCCGGGCTTGCTGGTCATCTTTGTCCTGGGCTTCGGCATCCCCGGCCTCCGACTGCCAGGCGTTCCCAGCGATCCGTTCCTCTGGGGCGTTGTCGCGTTGACGCTGCTCTACTCAGCCTACGTATCGGAGGTCTATCGAGCCGGCATCGAGTCGGTGCATCCGTCGCAGGCAGCTGCGGCGCGATCGCTCGGGTTGTCGCAGCTGCAGGCGTTGCGCTACGTGGTGCTGCCCCAGGCCGTCCGACGCGTGATCCCGCCACTGCTCAACGACTTCATCGGGCTCCAGAAGGACACCGTGCTGGTCTCCTTCATCGGCGTGACCGAGATATTCCGCCAGACGCAGATCAGGGTGCAGGCGACCTTCAATTTCACGCCGTACCTGGTCACGGCCCTGGTCTTCCTGGCGGTCACCATCCCGCTCGCCCGCTTCACCGACTGGCTGGTAGCCCGCGAGCGCGATCGCCGTTTCGCCGCCGCCGTGACGGCGCGGTCGGCCGCGGCACGACGTGGTCGGCTTTGGGGGTCTGGCCGATGAGCACCAACGGCACAGCCCTCCAGGTCGAGGGCCTGTGGAAGTCGTTCGGGGCGCTCGACGTACTGCGCGGCATCGACCTGCGGCTGGCCGAGCACGAGATCGTGGCCGTCATCGGCGCATCCGGCTCCGGCAAGTCCACGCTGCTGCGCTGCATCAACCTGACCGAGCCGATCGACGCCGGCCGGATCGTGGTGGAGGGCGAGGAGATCACCGCCACCGGCGTCGATGTGGACCGAATCCGGCGCCGAATCGGGATCGTGTTCCAGGCGTTCAACCTGTTCCCGCACATGTCGGTGCTGCAGAACGTGACGCTCGCCCCGCGGAAGGTGCTGGGCCTCTCCCCGGCAGACGCCGACGCCGCTGCCACGCTCCTGCTCGAACGCTTTGGTCTGGCCGACAAGCGGCTGGACTATCCGGATAGGCTGTCGGGCGGCCAGCAGCAGCGCGTGGCGATCGTACGGGCGCTGGCGATGCAGCCGGACCTGCTTCTGCTGGACGAGGTGACTTCCGCGCTGGATCCGGAGCTGGTGGCCGAAGTACTAAACGTGATCCGCGAGCTGGCCGCCGCGGGCATGACCATGATCATCGCCACCCACGAGATGGGCTTCGCGCGCGACGTGGCCAACCGCGTGTGCTTTCTCGACGCGGGCTCGATCCTCGAGGAGGGCCTACCCGCGCGGATCTTCACCGAGCCGCGTGAGGAGCGCACGCGCCAGTTTCTCCAGCGCATCTCCAGGAGTGGGGCGCTGCAGTGAGAAGCGGAGGTTCCGCGTGCTGCGCACCGGGCAAACTCGGTGCCTGGCTAAGCCAGGCACACCTAAGGGAGAGCCCTGCGTCGCAGGGCTCTAGCTGGCCGAGCCTCG
>DASQFY010000012.1:0-21358 GCA_035632895.1 Candidatus Dormiibacterota bacterium | reverse complement strand
AGCAGCACCCCGAGCCGCGACCCGTGATGGATGTAGCTGGAGATGATCCCCTCGCGCGCCTCGCGGCCCGCCTTCTTGGCGGCCGTCGACAGGCCCTTCTCGCGGAGCCATTGGGTCGCCTGCTCGACGTCGCCGCCGCTCTCGGTGAGGGCGCGCTTGCAGTCCATGATCCCCGCCCCCGTCTGATCGCGGAGGCGCTTCACATCTTCGGGCTTGATCATGGTGGTGTTCAGAACGTTCCTTCCTTCTCGGGTCATGACCGATGGCGTCAGCCCGCAAGCGGCTCGATTTCGGCGTCCTCGTCCGGGACCTCGGCGGCCCGCCGCGCGCGGGCACGTCGCTCCTCCTCCTCGTCCTCCTCCGGCTCGGGCTCGAAGACGAGCGCCTCGCCAGCCGCCAGGGCGGCGGTGTAGTCCGAGTCGGAGGCGAGCGCCGCCTCGTCGACGGGTGGCAGCGCCTCGGCCTGCTCGAACTCCTCGTCGAGCCTGGCCTGTCGCTCCTGGTTGGCTTCGAGCACGGCGTCCGCCACTTTCGCGGCGATGAGCTTTACCGAGCGGATCGCGTCATCGTTGGCCGGGATGACCCAGTCGATGAGGTCCGGATCGCAGTTCGTGTCGGTGATGGCAACGATCGGGATTTCGAGGCGTCGGGCTTCCGCGACCGCGATCGTCTCGCGGTGCGGGTCGACCACGAACAGGGCGCCGGGCAGGCGCCGCATGCGCCGGATGCCACCAAGCGCATTGTTCAGCTTGGCGATCTCCTCGGTGAGCTTGCTGGCCTCCTTCTTCGTGAGGCGCTCGAACTCACCGGCGTCGCGACGCGCCTCCAGCGCTTCCAGGCGCTGGATGCGACGCTTGATGGTGGTGAAATTGGTGAGCATCCCGCCCAGCCAACGTGTGTTCACGTAGTGCTGAGTGGAGCGATCCGCCTCGGCGGCGATCGACTCCTGGGCCTGCTTCTTGGTGCCGACGAACAGGACGCTGTCGCCGCGTCGCACCGTCTCGCGTATGAAGTCGAGCGCTGCGTCGAGTCGGCTCACCGTCTGGGCGAGATCGATGATGTGGATCCCGTTGCGCTCGGCGAAGATGAATTCGCGCATCTTCGGGTTCCACCTGCGGGTCTGGTGTCCGAAATGGACGCCCGCCTCGAGCAGCTGCTTCATGGTTGTGGCAGCCAATACCGTTCCTCCGGTTCTTCCTCCGCCCGCATCATCTCCCGTTGCAGTCAACCCGCCTCCGGCGATTGAGCCGGCGGCGGGCACCGTGGACCGCGGGATCCGCAAGCGTGTGAGATGGGATCGATCGGCCGATCCAGGCTCAGGCCGGTGCCCAACCCGTCAGGCCGGGCGGCAGTATAGCACGCTCGACCCCCGATCCAGCTCAGCCTGGGCGGTTGCGGAGAGCGAATCTGACTGCCAATCTAACGTGCGTCGCAATTCGACCCCGTATCGGTACCTAAGTACCCCAAGCCGATCCGCTCGTACCTTGACCCATCAGGCTCGGCTCCTAGCATGCGCGACGTGCCGTCGTGGGCGGATGGCCTGCGGCGGTCCCGTGGAGACCCGCATCACCGGAGCAGGCATGCAGACCCGAACGACCGCTCTGATCGTGGCCGGCGCCGTGGCGCTCGCTGCCGTGGCCGGATCAATCTTCAGCGGCTCGGTGGCCGCAACCGACCGCGTGGTGATCGTGCAGCCAGGTGACACGCTCAGTGGGATCGCGCTCGAGCACGGCGTGTCGGTGCGGCAGCTGGTGGCCCTGAACAGGATCACCGATCCGAACCGGATCCTGGCCGGGCAACCGCTGGTGATCGTCCGGGGTGTTACCGCCGCGCAGCCCGCACCAGCGCCCACCACCCATCGAGTCGCCCACGGCGAGACGCTGACCGGCATCGCGCGGCGCTACGGGACCACGATCGCGGCGATCGCGGCCGCCAACGGGATCGCCAACCCGTCGCTGATCCGCGTCGGCCAGGTGCTGGTCGTTCCGGCCAGCTCCCCAGCGCCCCCGGCCGCGGGCGCGTCGACAGGGTCACTGCCTGACTCCATGGCCGCCCGGGTCGCGCAGCGCGACGACGTTCGGCGCCTGATCGTCGCCGAGGCGGACGCTCAGGGCGTGCCGCCGGCGCTGGCGCTGGCCGTTGCCTGGCAGGAGTCCGGCTGGCAGCAGGGGGTCGTCTCGTCCGCCGGTGCCATCGGGATCATGCAGCTCATCCCAGCCTCCGGGACGTGGGTCGCGCAGTCGATGCTCGGCGAGCCGGTCGACCTGTACGACGCTGGATCGAACGTGCGTGCCGGCGTGCGCCTGCTGCGCCACTACCTCGACCGGTACGGTGGCGATCGGTGGCTGGCGCTGGCCGCCTACTACCAGGGCCAGACGGCGGCGGACCGCCACGGCGTCTACGCTGTGTCGCGGCCCTACATCGCATCGGTCCTGCGTCTGGAGCAGATCTTCACCCAGTAGGCGCGGCTGCCTGCCCGTCACCAGGCGTCGACGCCCGGCACGCGCAGCAACCGCCAGCGGCCATCCCCCGCTGGTCCCACGGTGACGAGGTCGAGCCGGATGCCGCGGTGCGCAGGCGCATGCACGGTCGCGTATCCGGCGAGCGCGGCACGCAGTCGGCTGATCCGGCGGCGATCCACGCTCTCGGCGCCGGTGCCCGCCCGCCCGGTGCGCCGCAGCTTGACCTCGACACCGACGAGCACGTCGCCCGGCGCGAGACAGACCAGGTCGAGCTCGCCGGCCAGCGAGCGCCACCGACGATCGAGGATCCGCCAACCCTGAAGGGTCAGCCAGTCGGCGACGGCCGCCTCGGCCCGAAGGCCCAGATCGTGACGCGGATCGGTCATGGGCTGGATCTGATTCGCAGAGCGGAGACCGATGACGGCGCGGCGGTCAGGGCTCGGGTTCGAGCTCCTCCTCGGTGGGCAGCTCGCCGTCGAAGTAGAGCTCGAAGCTGAGCTGCTCGCCCGCCAGCAGGAGCCGAAGCGGCGCGAATGAGCGGCGGTGCCACTCGCAGGGGCCCTCGACGAGCAGGGCGTCGAGGTGGCGGCGCGTGCCGTAGCCCTTGTTGCGGGCGAAGCCGTAGGCGGGGTAGCGCGTATCGAACTCTGCGCAGATCCGGTCCCGCGTGACCTTGGCCACGATGCTGGCGGCCGCAATCGAGGCGCTGATCGCATCGCCGTCGATGATCGGCCGCTGGGGAAGGTCGACCTGGGGCAGGCTGAGCGCGTCGATGACGAGATGGTCCGGCGGCTGGGTCAGGCGGCCGAGGGCCTCGCGCATGGCGAGCTTGGTGGCCTGCAGGATATTGATCCGGTCGATCACCTCGACCTCCATGCAGCCAACCCCGACTGCCGTGGCGCGATCCAGGATCTGCTCGTAGAGCGCCTCGCGACGAGCCCTCGGCAGGACTTTGCTGTCGCGCAGGCCGCGGATCCGATGCCGTTCCGGCAGGATGACCGCCGCCGCGACCACCGGGCCGGCGAGCGATCCACGGCCGACCTCGTCGATGCCGGCAATCCACTGGAACCCGGCCAGCCGCAGCTCGCGCTCGTGCCGCATGTGGGCGTCGCGTGGGGCACCGGGCCGGCGGCGCATCCGCCGATGGTTGACCGATCCCTGGGCGAGATCGGCCATCAGGCTCAGCGGCGCTCGCGAAGCGTGGCGGACTTGCCGACGCGGTCGCGGAGGAAGTACAGCTGCGCTCGACGGGCAACGCCATGGCGGACCACCTCGATCTTCTCGACGCGCGGGGCATGCACCATGAAGGTGCGCTCCACGCCGACGCCGCTCGCGATGCGCCGCACGGTGATCTGCTGGTTCAGTCCCCCGCCCCGCATCCGCATGACGGTGCCCTCGAAGACCTGGATCCGCTCGCGGTTGCCCTCGACCACCTTGACCGAGACGCGCACCGTGTCACCGGCCGCGATCGCGGGCACGTCAGTGCGGAGCTGTTCGCGCTCGAGCTCCTTGATGGCGTCCATGATGAGGCGACCTCATTATCGCGGCCTTAGCCGCGGCTTATCAGCCTCTGCCGCAGGGCGGAATGCCGCAGGCGTGAAAACGCGACCGACGCATTGCGGCCGCGACCGGCGGAGTATAGCAGCGGCCGTCGAACGGCAACAACCGCGCTGGAAGGTCAGGCCTCGGAGCGGAGCTCGTCCAGCACGGCGCGGTCGGCGTCGGTCAATGGCGCCGATTCCAGCAGATCCGGGCGGCGCTCCAGGGTGCGGCGCAGCGCTTCACGACGACGCCAGCGATCGACCTCGGCGTGGTTGCCGGAGCGCAGTACGGCGGGTACGTCCGCGCCGCCGAACGAGTCCGGCCGGGTGTAGTGCGGGTGCTCGAGCAACCCCGCCGCGAACGAGTCCGAGGCCGAGGACGCCTCCTCGATGACGCCGGGTACCAGCCGGGCGACGGCGTCGAGCAACACGAGCGCCGGCAGCTCGCCGCCGGTCAGGACGTAGTCGCCGATGCTGACCTCGCGGTCGGCCAGCGTCCGCGCACGTTCGTCGATTCCCTCGTACCGCCCGCAGACCAGCGCCAGGTGGCCGCGGGTAGCCAGCTCGCGCGCAAGCGCATCGGTCAGGCGCTCGCCCGCCGGATCAAGCAGCACCACGTGCGCCCCGGCGTCACGCAATGGCTCCACCGCGGCGTAGAGGGGCTCCGGCCTGAGGACCATCCCCGCTCCCCCGCCGTACGGGTAATCGTCGACTGACCGATGCCTGCCCAGCCCATGCTGGCGCAGGTCGTGGAGGGCGACGTCGACGATCCCACGCTCGAGCGCGCGCCCGATCACCGACGTGCGGAGCGGCAGGTCGAAGAGCTCGGGAAAGAGCGTCACGACGTCGACGCGGAGGCTTGGTGCGATTGGTCCGGCCATCAGGTCAGCGGACCTCCTCGATCTCGTAGCGCACGACCATCATGCCGCGCGCCAGGTCGATCTCGCGCACGAAGTCGCGGACCGCCGGCAGGAGGAGCTCGGCGCCGTCTGGGCCCAGCACGCGGTAGACCTCATTCTCGCCCGCGCGGAAGACCTCGACCACCTCTCCCAGGGCGGCCCCCGCCTCGTCGACCACCTTCAGCCCGACGAGCTGGTGCCAGTAGTAGCTGCCCTCCGGCAGCTCACCAGCGTCGACCTCGAGGTAGCGACCGATGACGGCCTCAGCGGCCTGGCGGCCTTCGAGCGCCTCGAGCAGGATCGCCGGCACCCGACCTCCAGCCTGCAGCTCGAGCACACGCCGCGGCCGATCCTCGCCTTCGAGGTAGACCAGCGCGCCGGCTGCCAGGTGCTCCGGCCAGTCGGTGAGCAGCTCGATTCGGACCGCCCCGGCGAGGCCCTTCGCGCCGGCGATTCGCGCCACCGCCAGCCGCTCAGTCGTCGCTGACGATCTCCAGCTCGACATGCCGGCCGTCGCGGGTGCCCATCACCCGCAGCAGGCTGCGAATGGCGTTCGCAATCCGCCCATCCCGACCGATGACCCGGCCCATGTCGCGCTCGTCGACGGTGAGCACCAACGAGACCTCCTCGTCGTTCTCCTCCACCTCGATGCGCACGGCATCGGGGTTCTCGACCAGCGCGCGCGCGACGTAGTCGAGGAACTCCTTCACTTTCCGGCCTTGCTGTCGGGGTCGGCTTGCGAATCGGTCGCCGGCTCCTCCGACGTTTCGCCCGGTGCCTCCACCGGTTCCTCGTCCGACGTCTCGCCGGGTGCTTCGGCGGGAGGCTCGCCGGGTGCTTCGGCGGGAGGCTCGTCGGGGTTCTCGGCAGGAGGCTCGTCCGGCGTCTCAGGAGCGGCCTCCGCGGACGCCACAGCCACTGCCTCTGGCTCAGCGGCGGCCTCCGGCTCAGCTGCGGCTTCCGGCTCAGCTGCGGCTTCAGCCTCGGGCGCAGCTCCCGCTGCGGGCGCGGCGGTGGTTGCCGCCTCAGCGTCCGCGGGAGCCTCGGCCGTGGCATCTGCCGCGGCCTTTGCGGTCGCCGCTTTCGATGCAGCGGCCTTCTTCGACTTCGGCTTCGGCTTGGGGGCAGGACGCGGCTCGGGACGTGGCCCCTGTGTGCCATCGGGTCCCACACCCGCCTGGCGCATGAGCCTCACGACCGTATCGGACGGTCGCGCGCCATTTCCCAGCCAGATCTTGAGCCGTGGAGCGTCGATCTGGACAGTCGCCGGCTCGGTGAGCGGGTCGTAGAAGCCGAGGATCTCGAGCGCACGCCCGTCACGCGCCCGGCGGCTGTCGATGGCCACCACGCGGTAGCTCGGGCGTTTGGTGGCGCCCACGCGGGTGAGCCGGATGCGTACTGCCAAGGGACGTTGCTTCCTCTCTGTTGCGGCTGACGAGCCGGTCGCTGACGATGCTAGGCCATCCTGAGCTCAGCGCGCAGTCAGGACGAGGTGGAGTTCGCTCATCTCATCGCGCGCCGGTGCGGTCATCGCCAGCGCGTCGATCTCGAGCAGGATAGCGCGAACGTCCCCGGTGACGCCCAGCTGGTCGCCGGCCGCGCCGACGATGGCGGCCACGTCGACCCAGAACTCACTCCCGCCATGCGCCCCGGCGAGGTCCCAGGCGGAGCGGTAGCGCGAGGAGGCGTCGAGCGTGCTGCCGTCCACAGCCGCGGTCAACGCGTCGACCACGTCATCGGGATCGAGGGCGGCGACGATGACGCCGTCGCGCATCGCGTACGACACCTCGCCGAGGTCAGGGACGCTGACCGTGGTGATGATGACGCCGTCGGCATCCCGCTCGCGCACGGCGGAGCCACGTCCACGAAGCGCGTCGCGCATGCGGTCGAGCGACGCCTGGGCGGCGGCGGCGTCGGCGGGGCGGAGGAGCAGCTGGAGACGTGGCGCGACGTCCGCCAGACGGCCGACCGCAATCGCGGCCTCGCGGTCGAAGAGCGGCAGCAGGTCTTCGTCGACATCGATCCCGAGGCCAAGCGCGGCGAGCGCGCGCAGCTGGTTGAGGAGATCGGCCACACCGGGGTTGGCCGCATCGGTCCCGAGCTGCTGCTCGGCCGCCAGCAGGGTCTGGGCGAGGCCAAAGGCGGCGAACTCGGCCTCGGTGTCATCGGGCATCCAGCCAGCCAGGCTCGATGTCTCGCTGGCCAGGGCGAAGGCCTCGCGGAGGCCGGCCGGTGCCGCGTCCGCGTCAAACGGCGCGGTTCCGGCGAGGCGTAGTCCCGCCGGCTCGACAACAAGCGCCAGGCTTGCCTCCGAATAGCCGCTCGGCTGGCCGGCGGCTCCCGCGACGCTGGCCAGGCCCTCGAGGTCCACGTAGATCGATGCCAGGTGATCCGGCGGCACGCGGCGCATCGCGGCCACGAACGATGTCTCGTCGGCCAGCGACGGCGCCCGATCGGCGTCCGCGTCCAGCGCGGCGTGCACCGTCGCCGCATCCCCACCCACCACCAGCAGGTCGTCGAGCAGCGCCCAGGCGCAATCCGGACCGACCGTAAGCTCGGCGCCGTGATACGACTCCGACGCGCCGTCGATCTGCAGGTCGGCGGCGATGCGCTCGAGCGCCGCTGCCGCGGCGGGCTGGTCCTTCACGGCGACAAGCAGCGTGAATCGGGCCTGGGCGGGATCGGTGCCATCGGGCTCGACCGCCATCGCCAGCTGGTCGCCGAGCCACGGGCGCAGGTCGCCGCCGTAGTCGAGCCCGGCCTGCGCCAGCAGCTGACCGGCGATCTCATGCAGCTTGCCATCGAGGCTGGTGGCGTCACCCAGGCCGGGAACGCGACCGAGCAGCGCCGCCAGGTTCATCTTCTGCCCGGACGAGGGCTGGAGGTACAGGGTTCCGTAGACTGTCGTGCTCGCCGGCACTGCCCGCGCGACGCGATCCGGCGAGGCGGCGAAGACGACCAGGTAGCCGGCGACCACCACCCCGGCGAGCAGCGCGAGGAGCGTGGTGAGGGCGACGACCAGACGCTGCACGGTCTAGCGACCCAGGATCCCGCGCAGGCCGCCGACGCCCGGCATCCGACCGTTGCCGAGCTGCCGCATCAGCTTCTGCATGTCGGCGAACTGCTTGAGGACCCGGTTCACGTCGGCGCTCGTCGCGCCGCTGCCCGCGGCGATGCGGCGTCGGCGGCTGGCTTTGATGAGCTCAGGATGACGGCGCTCCTCCGGCGTCATGGAGTCGATGATCGCCTCGATGCGCTTCAGGTGCCCGTCGTCGACCGCCTGCTGCGCCGCTCCCGCCATCTGGCCGGCGCCGGGGATCATCTGCAGCACCTGCCCGATCGGGCCCATCTTCTTAACCTGGTTGAGCTGGCTGCGGAAGTCCTCCAACGTGAAGCGGGAATCGATCATGCGCTGCGCCACGCGCTCCGCCTCGTCTCGGTCGACGGTCTCCTGCACCCGCTCGACCAGCGAGACGATGTCGCCCATCCCCAGGATTCGCTGGGCGAGGCGGTCGGGGTGAAACGGCTCCAGGCCGTCGGTGCGTTCCCCGGTGCCGATGAAGGCGATCGGCAGCCCGGTGACGTTGCGGATCGAGAGCGCGGCGCCCCCGCGCGCGTCACCGTCCAGCTTGGTCAGGACCAGGCCGGTGACCGGCAGCCGATGGTGGAAGGCCTCGGCGACACGCACCGCCTCCTGGCCGGTCATGGCGTCCACCACGAGCAGCGTCTCTTCGGGCGTCACCGCGCCGGCGATACGAACCAGCTCGTCCATCATCGGCTCGTCGACGTGCAGCCGACCGGCGGTGTCGAGCACGACCAGGTCCAGGCCGCGCTGGCGGGCAGCCTCCAATCCGGAGCGCGCCACCTCCAACGCGGGTGTGCCGACCGGCCGGCTGTGGACCTCGATCCCGACCTGGTCGCCGAGCTGGACCAGCTGGTCGACGGCGGCCGGTCGGTAGACGTCGGCGGCGACCAGGAGCGGATGCTTTCCGTCCTTTCGCAGACGAACGGCCAGCTTGGCGGCGGTTGTCGTCTTGCCGGATCCCTGGAGGCCGACGAGCATGAGGACCGATGGCCGGCCCTCGAGCCGAAGGGAGTGCCGCTCGCCGCCAAGCACCGCCACCAGCTCTTCGTGGACGATCTTGACAACCTGCTGACCGGGGTTCAGGCCGTTCAGCAGATCGGTGCCCAGCGCACGCTCGCGGACGTGCGCCACGAAGGTCTTGACGACCTTGAAGTTGACGTCAGCCTCGAGCAGGGCGAGCCGAATCTCGCGCAGCGCGACCTCGAGGTCGGCCTCGGTGATCTTGGCCCTGCCGCGCAGGCGGTCGACGACGGCCTGCAGGCGGGCGGAGAGAGATTCGAACATGGAAGACCGATACGGGGGCTTGGTCGGGAGGCGGCTGCCCATTCTAGAGGCCGATCCCCAGGCCGGCAACGCGGCCCAGCCAGCGCAGTCGCTTAGGCGAAGAGCCACTCGACGTACGCGGCGGGGTCGAACGGCGCGAGGGCGTCGAGATCCTCACCGGTGCCGGCGAACACGATCGGCACGCCAAGCCGGTCGGCGATCGCGACCGCCACCCCGCCTTTGGCGGTGCCGTCCAGCTTGGCCAGCACGATGCCCGTCACCCCCGCCTCTCGGCTGAAGGCCTCGGCCTGCGCGAGGCCGTTCTGCCCGGTCGTGGCGTCCAGCACCAGCAGCACGTGCCGGGGCTGGTCGGGAAGCCGGCGCGCGATCACGCGGCGGATCTTGGCGAGCTCCGCCATCAGCTGCACCTTGTTCTGGAGGCGACCGGCCGTATCGACGATCACCGCGTCGCTGCCCCGCGATTCGGCGGCGGCGAGCGCGTCGAAGGCAACGGCTCCCGGGTCCGCACCGGCGCGCTGCGCCACCACCGGCACGCCGAGCTGGTCGCCCCAGATGCGAAGCTGCTCGATCGCCGCTGCTCGGAACGTGTCGGCCGCAGCCAGGATCACCCCATAGCCCTCGCCGCCAAGCCTGGCGGCGAGCTTGGCGACGGTCGTCGTCTTACCCGTGCCGTTGACGCCCACCACCAGGATGACCGAGGGTGCCGGACCGAGCTCGAAGCGGCCCGAGCCGACCGCCTCCAGCCGCTCGCGGACCTCCGCGGCCAGCGCCTTCCCCGCGTCCAGGGCGGCATCGCCGCGCGCCAGGCGACGCCGCGCCGCGTCGACCAGCCGGAGCGTGGTGTCGACGCCGACATCGGCCGCGATGAGCGCTTCCTCGATCTCCTGCCAGGTCGCCTCGCTCGCCGGGGCTCCGAGGCCCAGGATGGCGCGCAGGCGGGCACCGAGTCCGCTTGACGCGGGACGGAGTCCCATCCCGGTCCGCGCGCGACCGGGGCGCGCCATCATCAGGCGAGCACCTCTGCGGGCAGGTCGGCCAGCCGCAGCGAGACGACACGGGAGACGGCGGCATCGGACATGGTCACGCCATAGATCGTATCGGCCACCTCGATCGTGGCCCGGTTATGGGTGATCACGACGAAGTCGATCCGCTCTGCGAGGCTGCGAAGCGCGTCCGCGAAGCGGCTGATGTTCGCCTCGTCGAGCGCGGCGTCGACCTCGTCGAGGATGCAGAACGGGACCGGGTTCACGCTCAGCATGGCGAACAGGAGCGCCACTCCGGTGAGCGCGCGCTCGCCGCCGGACAGCATCGCCAGTCGCTGCAGCCGCTTGCCGGGTGGCCGCACCACGATCTCGATGCCGCCGGGCGCCTCGCCGTCCGTCCCGTCGCCCAGCTGCAGGGAAGCCGAGCCACCGGCGAACAGCAGGCGGCAGAACTCGTCGAAACGCTCGCCGATGGCCGCAAAGGCAGCATTGAACTGCTCGGCGATCTCGGCGTCCAACCGCCCCACCAGCTCTTCGGTCGAGCCGATCGCCGCGCTCAGATCGGCGTCCTGGGTCGTCAGATCATCGAGCCGCGCGGCCTGCTCGGCGTGCTCCTCGACCGCGAACGGATTCACCGACCCGATCTGCACCAGCGTGCGGCGCACACGTCGCAGCTCTGACTCCAGCGCGGCATCGTCGAGCGCCGCCAGCTCGCTCGCCAGCTCGGGATCAAGCGTCGGTTCGATGGCGACCGGTCCAGCGTTCGGGACTCCATCACCGGGTAGCTCCTCGTCGCTCGGCGGCTGCTCGGCGGCAGCCAGCGACTCGAGCGCGAGGGCCCGCTCCCTGGCAAAGGCTGCCAGCGCCTCCTCGTGGCGCGACGCCTCGACCGCGGCGACCTGCGCTGCCCGCTCCAGCTCGGCAAGCCGCCCCGAGCCACCTCCCGCCCGGTGCTCGAGCTCGAGCAGTTCCGCGCGGGCGGCCTCTCGCGCGGCGTCTGCCGCCCGTCGCTCCTCGGCCGCATGCTCGTCAGCCTGGCGGACGGCCGCATTCGTGGCATCCGCCGCCGCACGCTCGGCGAGCAGCCGGCCCCGCGCCTCCGCCTCACCGGGGAGCGCAGCCGCCAGCTGCAGCCGCCGCGCTTCAAGGACCGCTCGCTGCGGGCCGATCTGGCGCTGCTCCGCCCGTTCCGCCCCAGCCCGCGCTGCCTGCCAGGCGTCGCGCGCGGCATCCCGTCCCGTCGCTGCGTCTGCCCGCCTCTCGCTCGCCTCGGACGCGGCTCGTTCCAGCGCCTCAAGCGCGATGTCGGGTGCCGATTCGTCGGCCGACGCTTCGTCAGCCTCCTTCTCGGCGCTGGCCAGCTCGGCAGCAAGGCCGTCGGCCAGGTCGGCGTCACGGCGAAGCCGTCCGTCAAGCGTCTCGAGCTCCGACCGCGCCTCGTGCTCTGCGCGTTCGGCCGCATCACGCGCCTCCCGCGCCGTGTCGAGCCCACGTGCAGCTTCCCCCACCGCACCCAGCTCGCGGGCTGCCGCTGACGCGGCCTCGGCCTGCTCCGCCTCGATCCGCGCCAGCGCGTCGGCGAGCTCTCGGCGCCTGGCGTGACGCTGCGCCGCCGCACCTCCGGGCGCCTCGTCGCGACCACGCACGGCGACCAGTCCGCGCCCGTCCGCCAGGTCGCCGCGCGGCGTGACGGCCAACCAACCGGGCGGCAGCTCGCGCCACCCGCGCAGGAGGGCCGGGAGGTTGGGGGCCACCGCGACCCGACGGAAGAGGCGAGGTCCCGACGTGTCGCCGAGCCACTCCGCCAGCGTGCGCGCCGCGCCGACCGCGGCCAGGGCGGCTTCCCGTCCATCCGCTTCGCCGTCAACCGCGCCGTCGTCCGTGGCAAGCAGCCGCGCGGCCCCCCGGGCTTCGGCGATGCGCTCGGCAAGGTCACCGTCCCGCCAGACGAGGACCTGCTCCAGCTCGCCGCCCACCACCGCCTCGATCGCCGACCAGGCCTCCTCCGGCGCCTCGACCGCGTCCAGCAGCGACGACCAGCCGGCCGCGGAGAGGAGCGTTCCGAGGCGCGCGCCCCGCTCCGCGCGCTCGGTGAGGGCCTCGAGCTCACCGCGCATCGCGCCAACGCGCTCGGCCAGCTCCGCGGCGCGGTGGCGGGCGGCATCGGCACCCGGTTGTGCCGCCGCGAGCCGGGACAGCGCCGCCTCGTGACGGTCTCGCGCGGCGACCAGCCGCGTCCCGGCTTGTGCCGCATGGGCCCGCGCGGCGTCCATTGCAGTCTCACCGTCCGCGACGGCTCGGCGGGCGGTTGCCAGCTCGACGCTGAGGGCTTCGCGTCGGGCCGCGGCCCCGGCGGCGACCTCCGCTCGGCGAGCTTCGTGGGCGATTCGCTCCCCCGCTCGCCGCCGCGCCTCAGCGAGCGCCTCCTCGGCGGCCATCGACGCGGCATCCGCGCCGGCCAGGGCAGTCGAGGCCGCACGCCAGTGCGCCTCCGCCGCAGCGGCGCGCTCGACCGCCGGGTCTGGATCGCCGGCCGATTCCCCATCGTCCGGCTCCCGCAGGGCCGCCTCGACCTCGGCAAGCTCAGCCTCGGCGGCCGTGACCGATCGCTCGAGGTCGGCCGCGCGGGCACGGATCCCCTCCAGCCTGGACTCGGCCCGGATCAGCTCCTCGCGCGTGGCCCCGCGCCGCTCGGCCGCCAGCCGGGCCTCGGACTCGGCCGCCCAGTAGCGCTCCTCGGCATCGCTCGCCGCCTGCCGGCCCGCGACCAGCTCCGCACGGTGGCTCGCCAGCGCCGCCTCCGCTCCGGCGGCCCTCCGCCGAGCCTCCCCGAGGGCGTCTCGTCCGGCCGCCTCGCGGCGCCGGTGGCTTTCTCCGACCAGCGCGCGCGCGCGTTGGCCGAGGGAATCGTGCTCCTGCTGGTGCTGGGCCTGCAGCGCCAGCCGCCGGACCTGTGGGCGCAGCTCGCCGAGCAGGTCGCTCACACGGGTCAGGTTGTCGCGCGCGCGCGCCAGGCGGGCGAGCGCCTCATTCTTGCGGACCTGGAGATTCTTGACGCCGGCCGCTTCTTCGAACAGCTGTCGGCGCTCCTCGGGGCGAAGCGAGAGGGCGGCGTCGACTGTTCCCTGCCCGACCACGACCAGCTCGTTGGCGCCGAGCCGCCCCTCGCCCAGCAGGTCGACCACGTCGCGCAGCCGCGCTCGGGCGCCGTTGATCAGGTACTCACCCTCGCCCGACCGATACGCGCGACGCCCGATGGTCACCTCGCCGAACTCGATCGGCAGCCAGCCGTCCGCGTTGTCCAGCGTCAGGATCGCCTCGGCCATGCCCTGCGGCTTCCGCTCCTGGCTGCCGGCGAAGATGACGTCGTCCGCGCGTCGGGTCCGCAATGATCGATTCGACTGCTCGCCGAGGACCCAGCGCACCGCATCGGCCATGTTGCTCTTGCCGGAGCCGTTGGGCCCGATGACGGCGTTCACGCCCGGCTGGAAGACGAAGCGGGTCGGATCGGCAAAGGTCTTGAAGCCGTGGAGCCGCAGCTCCTTGAGCCGGCTCACGCGGGCGGCTCGGCGTCGAGTGCCAGTCCCTCGAGGGCGGAGCCCGCGGCCTGTTCCTCGGCCCGCTGGCGGCTCGACCCGCTGCCGAGGGCGAGCCTCCGCCCATCGAGCACGGCGGCCACGGTGAAGGTCTGCTCGTGCGGCCGCCCAACCGTCCCGACCAGCTCGTAGTACGGCTTGGAGCGGTGCTGGCGCTGGGTCAGCTCCTGAAGGCGGCTCTTGGCGGACTTCGGCGCGGCGCTCTCGTCGGGCAGATCGAGCTGATCGCCGAAGACTCGGAGCAGCCACGCTCGCGTGGGCTCGAGGCCTTCGGACAGGAAGAGCGCACCGGCGACCGCCTCGAATGCAGCAGCCAGGAGCGACGGACGCGTGGCGCCCCCGGCCTCGGCCTCGCCACGTCCGAGCTGGAGGTATCGGTCCATGCCAAGTCCGAGCGCGACGGCGGCAAGCGCGTCGCGGTTGACGAGAGAGGCCCGGCGGGCGGTCAGGAAGCCCTCGTCCTGATCCGGATATCGGTCGTACAGGAACTGGCTGACGATGAGACCGATGACGGCGTCGCCGAGGAACTCGAGGCGCTCGTTGTGCCCCGTTCCGGCGGTGGGATTCTCGTTGAAGTAGGAGCTGTGGACGAACGCCTGGCGGATGGCCTCCGGCTCCCGCAGGACGATGCCGAGTCGTTCACCCAGCTCGTCCAGACTCGGGATGGCCATGGCCCTCGGTCGTTACTGCTGGTGCTCCTCGATGAACTCGACCGCGTCGGAGACCTTCTGGATCTTCTCGGCGTCCTCGTCCGAGATCTCCATGCCGAACTCCTCTTCGAGGCTCATGATGAGCTCGACCAGATCGAGCGAGTCAGCGTTCAGGTCCTCCACGAACGACGCCTGGGGTGTGACCTCCTCATCGTCGACGCCGAGCTGTTCGACGATGATCTTCTTGAGCCGTTCGAAGGTGGTTCCGTCGGTCACCCGTCTACGCTCCTCTACCTCTCGAGACGCTGCCCAGAACGCCGTTCACGAGGCGGCGGGCCGCGTCTCCGGCGTAGGTCCGCGCGAGGGAAACAGCGTCGTGAATCGTCTCCCCGCTCGGGGTCGCGGCGGAGTATAGCATCTCAAATAGCGCGCTCCGCAGGATCGTTCGTTCGACCCGACCGAGCTCGCTGACCGGGATGGCGGGCGCCAGGCGGGCGATCTCGGCATCCAGCGCCGTCCGGTTCGAAAGCACCCCGTCGACGATCGCGAGGGCGTGATCGCGGTCCTTGGCCGTGCTCCCCTTCTCCACCGCCATGCGCTCGAGCGCCTCCCGCGCCTGGGCGGGCCGGAACTCATCCTCGAACAGCGCCAGGAGCGCCAGTCGCCGCGCCTGCATGCCGTTGTGATGAGCGTGCGGACGACGGCGGGGCGCCGTCACGGAGCTAGCCTTCCGCCCCAGGGCCGGCGGCCAGCGACGTCGTGCCGCCCGCGATCGCATCGCCGGCGTCGCGGCGCGCCAGTGCGGGATGGCGGCGCGTCCACTCGGCGATCAGGTCCGGCACGCGCTCGGCGGACGCCTCAACGGCGACGCGGATGGCGTGCTCGATCATGCGCGCCTTGGCCCGGCCGTGGGTCACGATGCTCACGCCGCGCACGCCGAGCAGCGGCGCGCCCCCGTAGCGCTCGTAGTCGAAGCGCTCCTTCATCCGATCGAAGCCGGGCTTCAGCGCCAGGAGGGCCAGCGGCGCCACCGGTCCCTGCTGGAGGTCGGTACGCAGCGACCGGAAGATGTAGCTGGTCAGGCCCTCGAAGAACTTGATCACCACGTTGCCGACGAAGCCATCGCACACCACCACGTCGGCGACATGCCCGATCAGGTCGTTGCCCTCCACGTTGCCGACGAAGTTGAGGTCGACCTCGCGCATCCGCGCGTTCGCCTCGCGCGTCAGTGCATCCCCCTTCTCTTCCTCCTCGCCGATGTTCAGCAGACCGATCCTCGGGCGGGCGACCTTCAGCACGTGCTCCGCATAGATCGAGCCCATGACCGCGTAGTGGATGAGGTTGGTTGCCTCGGAATCGACGTTGGCACCGACGTCGAGCAGCACGATCGGGCCGGTGGCGGTCACCATGTGGGCAGCCAGCGCAGGGCGATCGATGCCCTCGATGCGGCCGAGCCGGAACACAGCGGCGGCCATGGTCGCGCCGGTCGATCCGGCGCTGACGACCGCATCCGCCTTGCCGTCGCGCACGAGGTCAGTCGCGACCCGGATCGACGCACGCCGCTTGGCGCGCAGCGCGGCCGCCGGGTGGTCGCGCATGCCGATCACCTCGGGGCCGTCGACGAAGGTCACGCTGGCTGGGTGCCCGCGACCGTAGTCCGCGATCTCGGCCTCGATGCGGGGCAGGTCACCGACCAGGATCACCTCGTCGGCGTTCGCCGCAGCGTAGTTGATGGCGCCGCGGACAACCTCGCGTGGGGCGAGGTCGCCCCCCATCGCGTCAACCGCGATCCGCATCAGGGGCGCCGCCTCAGCGCTGGCCCTCGGCCGGCGCGGTCGACTCGATCGCGACGACCTCGCGGCCATCGTAGTACCCACAGGTCGGGCAGACATGATGGGCGCGCTTCAGCTCGTGACAGTGCGAGCATTCGACCAGCGCAGGGGCGCTGATCGCCAGGTGGGCTCGCCGTTCGCCCTGGCGCGCCTTGGACACCTTTCGCTTGGGAACGCCCACGCGTGACTCCTGGTCGTGCTGGTATGGAGGGGACGTCGCAGTATAGCGGCCGGCCGCTCAGCCTGGCGACCGAGGCTCAGTCCGGCTCGCGATCGAGCAGACGAGCCAACCCGGCGAGACGCGGGTCGAGCTCGACCGACTCGTGCGCCGCGTGCCGGTGGTCGAGGCGCTGGCCGCACTCGGCGCAGAGCCCGGGGCAATCCGGGCGGCAGAGCGGGTGCATCGGCTCGCTGAGCGCAAACTCGTCGCGCAGGACGCCGGTCAGGTCGATCTCGTGGTGCGGGTCGATGACCTGAACCGGCTCGTCGGTGGGCGGCTCGGCCAGCACGGCACCGCTCTGCGGATCGATGCTGGGCAGGTATTCCTCGGAAAGGGTGACGTGCACCGGCTCGACGAATGGCTCCAGGCAGCGAGCGCACGTCCGACGCACCGGAGCGTCGAGGCCGCCGCGCACGAGGATGCCGCGGTTGGTGCGCTGCAGGCGCAGGTCGCCGTCCATCGGGCCGGCCAACTCGACGTCAGAACCCAGCGAGACATACCGATCACGGAGGCGGTAGGCCCGGGTTGACCCCGGCGGCTCCCGGAGCAGGCCCGCCACGTTGAAGACGGTCATGCCCGCGGGGTGGCCTTGCTCGGCTCCTGCTCCTCGCCCACCGGTTGCAGCGAGACGTCATCGCCGTCCGCGCGTGGCGGGCGGTGGCGCTCGTCGAGCATATCGATCCCGCGCTTGATGCTGGTCAAGGCCTTGATGCACTCACCCTCGAGTCGGATCAGAACGCCGGCTGCATACTCATCCGCCCCGCGGCGGACCTCGGCGGCCTCGTGGTTGGCCACATCCAGGATCTCGCCGGCGCGTTGCTGGGCCATGCGCACCAGCTCGCGCTCCTCGAGCATTTGGGCCGCCTGCTCCTGGGCGCGCGCCACGACCTGATCGCCCTCCTCGCGGGCGCGCTCGGTGATGCGGGTTGCCTCCTCGGTGATCCGCTTCGCCTGGCGCACCTCGTCGGGCACCGAGACGCGCAGCTGATCGATCAGCTCGAGGACCGCCGCCTGGTCGAGCACCACACTGTTTGTCAGCGGCAGCTTCTTGCCGCTCGCCACGAGCGACTCGAGGCGTTCGACGAGGAAGATGATGTCCGTGACTGGTCCCTCCGTTCGTCGCGGCCGATTATAGCCCCGGTCGGACCGAACCTAGCCGGCCGCTAAGAGAACTGCGCCACCAGCGCGGCGGCCACCGGCGGCGGCACCATCCCGGACACGTCGCCGCCGAACTGCGCGACCTCCTTGGCGAGCGTGCTGGACAGGTAGCCGAACTCCAGCGCGGTCATCAGGAAGACGGTGTCCACACCGCGCTCCAGCTTGCGGTTGGTGTGGGCCATCTGCAGCTCGGCCTCGAAGTCGCTCACGGCCCGAAGTCCTCGCACGATGAAGCCGGCGCCGTTGCGCTCTGCGAACGTCACGGTCAGGCCGTCGAACGCCTCGACTCGCACGTTCGAGCCGAAGTCGGCGACCGATGCCCGGATCAGCTCGACACGCTGCTCGATATCGAAGACGGGCGACTTCTTCGGGTTGTGGAGGACCCCGACGACCAGCTGGTCGAAGAGTGTCGCGGCGCGGCGCGCAACATCGAGGTGAGCCATCGTCATCGGATCGAATGAGCCAGGAAAGACGGCGACGCGGCTCATGGCACCTCCACTCCATCGGTCTCGCTCGACGCTTCGAGAAAGGTGAGGGCGGTCTCGCCGAAGCGTCGCTCGCGCACGTGCGCCAGCCCGGCTGCGGCCGGCACCTCCGTGCGCCAGAAATGCTTCACCACCACCATCCCGCCGGGCACCAGGTGGGGCACCAGCCGCTCGAGCGGCGCGAGGATAGCACGCTCCGCGTACGGCGGATCCAGGAAGGCGAGGTCGTATCGCTCCCCCACCGGGGCGGCAAGGAAGCGCAGCACCTCTCCGGCCTGGACCGATGCGCCGGCGGCCAGCCGGGTGCGCGCCAGGTTCTCGCGGATGGCGGCCAGCGCCTCTCGACCACGCTCAACGAAGGTGACGCGGGCCGCGCCCCGTGACAGCGCCTCGACCCCGATCGCCCCGCTGCCCGCGTACAGATCAAGGGCGCGGGCATCCACCACGCGCTCGGCGAGAATGGCGAACAGGGTCTCCTTCACTCGGTCGGCGATCGGCCGCGTCGCCCGGTCGCGTGGCGCCACGAGGGGGATCCCGCGCGCCGTGCCGGCGATCACCCGCATTCAGCCCTCATGCTGCGTCGCCCTCCTCTTCCTCCGCCGTGGCGAAGTCGGCCCGCAGGCGGGCCACGGCCGGCCGGCTCGCGAGGCTGGGATCGCCGGCCACCAGCGTGGTCGCGAGGGCGCGGGCGCGCTCGGCCAGGGCAACGTGCCGTGGCTCGAACAGCGACGCGACGCGCAGCGGCGGCAGCCCCGACTGCCGGGTACCGAGCAGGTTGCCCGCGCCCCGCAGCGCCAGGTCGGCCTCGGCGATCGCGAAGCCGTCCGACGAGCCGCGAATCACCTCGAGCCGGCGTCGCGACAACTCGTCGCTCGCGTCGGAGAGGAGGATGCAGTACGACCGATGCGGCCCGCGGCCGATCCGGCCACGCAGCTGATGGAGCTGGGCGAGGCCGAAGCGCTCAGCGTCCTCGATCAGCATCACACTGGCATTCGGCACGTCGATGCCGACCTCGACCACGGTCGTCGCCACCAGGACGTTCACCTCACCAGCCGCGAAGGCGGTCATGGTTGCGTCGCGCACGTCGGCGCGCTGCTGCCCGTGGACCAATCCCACCCGCAGGCCGGGCAGCGCCGCCTCCAGCCGCTCCGCCTCGGCCTCGGCCGAGGCAGCCGTCAGCGCCTCGCTCTCGGCGACGAGGGGGGCGACCACGAACGACTGTCGCCCGGCGGCCGCCTCGGACGCCAGAAACGCCTCGATGCGCGGCAGCGCGGATCGGTTCCGGAGCTCGGTCCGAATCGGGTGCCGCCCCGGCGGCAGCTCACGAATGGTGCTGATCGCCAGGTCGCCGTAGAAGGTCAGCGCCAGCGTGCGCGGGATCGGGGTGGCGGTCAGCGCCAGCACGTGCGGCTCGAGGCCTGCTCCTTTGGCCTGCAGCGCGGCCCGCTGGGCGACCCCGAACCGGTGCTGCTCGTCGACGACCGCCAGTCCCAGGTTGCGGAAGGCAACCGCTTCGCTGATGACGGCATGCGTCCCGATCACCACCTCGGCCGCGCCGGCCTCGATGGCGGCATGGATCTCCCGCTTGCGCGCCGCTTTCAGCGACCCGGACAGGAACTCGGCCCGCACGCCAAGCGCCTCGAGCAGGGGGGCCAGTCCGGCATGGTGCTGCCGCGCCAGGATCTCGGTGGGCGCCATCAGCGCGGCCTGCCAACCCGAGCGCACCACGCCGGCCAGCGCCACGGCGGCGACCGCCGTCTTGCCGCTGCCGACGTCGCCCTGCAGCAGGCGACGCATGGGTCGATCGGCGTCGAGGTCGACCACGACCTCGTCGACGGCGCGGCGCTGGTCGTCGGTCAGCGTGAACGGCAACGCCGCCAGTAGCCGATCCAGCTCCCTCGGATCGACAGCGACGCGCGGGGCGCGTTGTCCCTCCCGCGCCCGGCGCGCCTGGGCGAGCGTGAGCTGCAGCGCCAGCAGCTCGTCGAAGGCCAGCCGATCGAGGGCGGCAGGCACGTCGGCCGCCTCCTCCGGGAAGTGCGCCGCCCGCAGCGCCTCGCCCAGGGGCAGCAAGTTCGCGCGCTCCGCCGGCAGCAGCGGGTCTTCGAGCGCCGGCAGCGCGCGGTCGAGAACGCGGGCCAGCAGCTCCCGCACGCGCTTCTGGGTCAGGCCACCGACCAGAGGGTAGACCGGCACCACCCGCGCCGTGTGCATCGAGTCGCGGCCGGCCGGCGAGAACTCGGGGGAGGTGAACTGCGGCCGCCAGCCACGGAGCGTCACCTTGCCGCTGACCACGATCTCGTCGCCGGCCCGCAATCGCGTCTCCACGAAACGGCGCCCGAACCAGATCGCCTCCGCGGTGCCGGTGTCGTCGGCGAGCTGCGCAATGACCCGTTGCGGGCGCCGTCCGAAGCCCTTCTCGATCCGCAGCTCGGTCACGCGCGCGAGGGTCGACTGCTTCTCGTCGGGCACGAGCTCCCCGAGCGGCCGCAGCTCCGAGAAGTCGTCGTAGCGGAACGGCAGGTAGAAGAGGCCCTGGCGAGGGGTGGCGATCCCCAGCCGCGCCAGCGCCGCGACACCTCGCGCCAGCTCCGGCAGCGCAACTCGTATCGGCCGATCGAGATCATCGGCGGATAGACCTCGCACGTTGGCGACTGGGGACGTCGTCATAGCGCGGCACTTGCGCGCGGAAACGCCGCGAAGTCACGAATGTCTTCGTATACGGGGCGCCAACCATGGGTCGTGTCCACGACGAGCGTTGGGATCGGAAGGTCGAGCGGGTCGAAGCGCCCGCCGGTCAGATCGTCGGCGAGCGCAGCGGCCCGATCGGCGTCAAGGTGCGCCGCATGGCGGTCTCCGCGATCGTGCCGGGCCAGGTACCGCGCATGTATGACCTCAGGCGACGCGGTGCAGTGGATCAGGGCCGGATCGCTCCACGCCAGAAGCGGCCAGAGCTCCGTCTCCGATACCCCTCGCCGGAAATTGCTCTCAATGATGAGTCCTGTCCGCGCGTCAAGCAGCCGCTGAGCAACCAGATAGAGCATGGCGTAGGCGCCGGCCCCGAGCCGCATCGAAGCGGGCACGTCCGGTGGCATACCTATGGCATCGGCAAGGGCCTCCTTGAGCTCATCCTTCGCGAGGATGGGCAGCCGGAGGTCGGATG
>DASQFY010000011.1:0-2543 GCA_035632895.1 Candidatus Dormiibacterota bacterium | reverse complement strand
AGCCAGCTCGCAGTCACTGTCCCCGACCTGACCGGAAAACTCGCCGTCGTCACCGGCTCCAACTCCGGCCTTGGGCTGGGACTTGCCACCCGGCTGTCCGCCGCCGGTGCCGATGTCACCATGGCGATCCGCAATCGGGTGAAGGGGGAAGCCGCGATCGAGCAGATTCGCGCCAAGGTGCCCGACGCCAAGCTGACCATCAGGCAGCTCGACCTGTCGTCGTTGGCCAGCGTCGCCGCCCTAGGGAAGCTAGGGAAGCTAGGACCGGCGAAGCCGGTATTTTGAGTCAAGTTTCTGCTGTTGTGGGTCGGGTTTGGTGATGTCCTCGCGAATTAGGCAGCGGCGGTGAGGTTGTCGATGGCTGTGTGGTAGGCGTTGGCTGCGCGGCGCAGGCCACTGGGGGTGTGGGTGGCGAGTTCGGCGAGGCCGGTGTGTAGGACGCGGTCGTGGACGGTGGTGAGAAATTTCGCGGTGTCCAGGCCGTGGTCGGTGACGTGGTAGCGGTGGGTGCCCTCGATTCGGGTGATCAGTGCCCGGGTTCTCAGGCGGCGTAGGTCGTAGGTGGTTTGTCCGGTGGAGACGCTGCCGGGGGTGAGGCCGCGTAGCTCGGCGGTGAGGGTGCGGAGGTCTTTGTTGGTGAATCCTGCTGGTTGTAGTCGGAATACCAGCAGCGCCGAGAGCAGGGCGTGGGTGCGCCGGTCGGTGAACCGCAGTCCTGGGACGCGGGTGCCGGTGGGGGTGGTAACGGTTTCGGTGATGGCGGCGAGGGCGTCGATGCCGGTGATCGGGTCACAGCTGAGTTGTTGGACGCACAGTAGGCGCCGGTTGGCGTGGTAGCCGATCTCCCGCAGGACGGGCAGATTCGTCAGTCGTTTCCTGATCCCGAAATCGGTGGTGTCGTTGATGGTGGTTTCGGTTCGTAACGCTTTGCCTTCCTTGTGGTACTGCTTGATGCGGGCGTGCTTGTAGTCGACATGCAGGCTCGGGGTGACCCCGGCGGTGATGACGCGGGTGCGGAACGGGCCGGGGGTGGCGCGGGGGCCGCGGCGCATGAGACGCCGACCGAAGATCAGCGTGACCTGGTCGGGGCGGCCGATGTCGAGGTTGTCGCGGATGACCTGCTCGAAGAAGATTCGACCCGACACCGGTTTGTCGAGCATCTGGGTCAAGGAGAACTCGGCCTGCAAGATCGAGATGTCGTAGCGGTATCCCGCCGCGCGATCGTTGGCGGTGAACGGGTGCGGCAGCCGGGCCAGCCACTTGCGCAGCAAGGCGTCGATCTCGTCAGGGCCCAGTGACTCGCAGATCGCCTGCACCGCCGCCGGGTCGTCGATCGCGGCGAACCCGTTGTCCAGGGCGGTGAACCCGATACCTGCCTTGACGGCTTGGCGTTTGGCCCACTCGTTACCGTTGATGCACAGCTTGGCGTTGTAGGGGAAGTAGGAGCAGAACTTCAAGAAGAACGGACCGAAATCGTCATCGACACAGTAGAAGTAGAAATGGTTGACCATCCCGGTGGACTTCACGATCCACGGGTAGCTGACACCGTCGAGGTGACGGCGCTTCTCGGTCCGGAACAACGGCGTCTTCTCCTGCGCCCGGCCGACGAACACCACCCCCTCGGTACCGGTGAACCGCTCCAGGTACTCGTGCATCACATCGTCCTTGCGTTGCCCCTTCGCGAAGTCCACCCAGGCGATCTTGCGGGTGTCGGCGAAACGGTGGACCGCCGCGACGAACCGGTCGGTGATCTTGGCCAGCGGCGCGGTCGAGGCGATCGGCAACCCCAACTGGCGGTGCACGTAGGCCACCAAACCCCCCGCATATTGCAGGCCGGGAACGTAGACGTTGAGATACATCCGGTCGATGCACTCGATCTCGAAGGCCACATGCTCACTCATGACATCGGCCACCGTGCGCGGTACGGTCATGACGGGCTCCGTTCGGTCGGGCGGCCAGCAGGCCCACCAACCGCTACGACGGTTCATACACCCGATCACCGCAAGGCGACCTGGGTTTCAACCCAACCGAACGGAGCCCCCGACGGCGCCCACCGCCACACGACTCGTCGGGCTGGGGCGAAGCCCCGTTAGTACTACAGCCGTAGATAGCGTTCATTGTTGTTGATCTTGTGTGCGGTGGTGGCAGGCGCGGGCTCGGGCTTGGTGTTTTCGCCGCCAGCGCGACCAGGCCAGGATGTCGGCGACCGCGTGCAGCGGCCGCAGCAGCAGGGCGATGAAGAGTCTGCGGAATTCGTTGACTGTCAAGGTGATCAGCGATTCTGCGCGGGTCGAGCCGGATGCTTCGGTGCGTCGTTGAGCGGCGGTGGTGACGGCCAGGAAGGCGTGCGCGAGCAGGGCCAGGGTGACCCATCGGTGCCAGGAGGTCCAGGTGCGGACCTGGTGTTCGTCGAGCCCGGCCAGCCCCTTGCCGGTCTGGAAGGTCTCCTCGACCTTCCAGCGCCATCCGGCGACCCGCACGTAGTCGCCAAGGGTGACCGGATCCGGGCTGTAGCAGCGGTAATAGGCGAGCTCACCGGTCTT
>DASQFY010000010.1:0-4659 GCA_035632895.1 Candidatus Dormiibacterota bacterium | reverse complement strand
AGCATGGGTGCCGGCGATGCTGCTGATGCACCATGTGTTCGCTGGTCTTGTGACCAGGGGCGGCTCCCTCGCCGCCCCAGTCGATCTGTTCCTCCGGTTGTTCAGTGTGCGGCCTCTGATCGGCTCGGTGGCGGTGCTGCTCGTGACCACGCTGGTGACGCCCTTCCTCTACCTCGCGGGGGTGATCCTCGTGAAGTGGACGGTGATCGGCCGCTTCCGTGTCGAAGACGACATCACCCGCCCCTGGCCGATGTTCGAACGCTGGCTGATGTGGCAGCTCCTGCCCGATGGCCGCTTCGGCGGGGTGGCAACGCTGCTGGGCTCGAACTTCGGCGCGATCAGCGTCATCTATCGCCTGCTCGGCGCCAAGGTAGGCAAGCGCATCTTCTGGCCCGGATCGGGCAACGTCATGACCGAGTACGACCTGTTCGAATGCGGCGACGACGTGACGTTCGGCTCGCGCTCGACATACCTGATGACCAGCGCCCACGGCTCGCGGCCGATCCGCATCGAGGCGGGCGCAAACGTCGCCGACCGCTGCGTGCTGGCGCCGGGCGTGGTCGTGAGCCGGAACGCGGTGCTCGGCTCGGGCACCTTCGCGCCCGAAGGCTTCGTGGCGCCGGCGGGTTCGACGTGGATCGGCCAAGACGGACAGGAAGCGCCCATCGAACTCGAAGCCGCCACGCCGCGGCGGGTCGAGGCGGAAACGCTGCGTCCCTATGGCCGCGCCAAGTACATGGGCGAGGCGACCTATGCGGTCTGGCCGCTGGGCGCGCACATCGTCTTGAACATCGCCTGGGCCGCGCTGGGCGCGCTCTATCGCGCTGCCCCGATGGTCGGCGCGCTAATCCTGACAAAGGCCGTGATGATCGCCGAAGGGCCCGGGCTGAGCAACGAGATCCTGCTGCTGGTGGCGGGCTTCTACCTGCCCCTCCACCTGGCCAGCGCGTTTGGCGCGCTGGGCGTCCTGGTGGCGACCAAGTGGATGATCATCGGCCGCCGCGTTGAAGGCGAACACTTCTGGACGCACTCCTCGTACTGCCAGCGCTGGAAGATCCACAGCGTCATCTCGTCGCTGTCGAGCGGCTGGTTCGGCAACCGCAACCTGCTGGCCTTCTTCGAAGGCTCGGCCTTCCTCGTGTGGTACTACCGCGCCCTGGGGGCGCAGATCGGGGCGAATGTCTGCCTCTATCCCAATGGCGCGGACCCGATGATCGAAGAGCCGGAGTTCCTCCACATCGGCGATGACGCGCGCATCGACCAGGCCGTGCTGATCGCGCACCTCAATACGCGCGGCGAATGGATGATGGGGCCGATCCAGATAGGCGCGGGCGCCTGTCTGCGCACCGCCTCGCGGGTGATGATGATGAGCACGGTGGGCGAGCGGTCCACGCTGCTCGAAGGGACGCTAGTGCTTGCCGGCGATTCCAGTACCCCGTCGTCGACCTGGTACGGGTGGCCGGGAGAGGCGATCACCCCCCCTGCCATGGCGAACCCTCCTCTAACCGAGGCGCGAGCCGAGGCCGCCTGACGGCCGTCCCTCTTCGCCCCGTGCGCCCCGAGCTACCCCTCCTGACGGACCTGCCGACGATCGGGCCCGGCCCGCATCCCGCGCCCGGTCCGCTCGACGTTCATGTCTGGCGTCACGATCACGGCGCAAGCATCGGGCCGGAGCGGATCTCCGCACTGCTCGCGCTGCTGTCTCCCGAGGAGCACACGCGCTTCGCCCGCCTGCGCGACAACCGCCGGCGACAGCATTTCCTGGTGGGACGCGCGCTGTGTCGGCAGGTTCTGTCGCGTTATGCGCCGGTCCCGCCGGAAGAATGGCGCTTCGCGCTGGGCAGCCGCGGTAAGCCCGCTGTCGCAGCTCCCGCCCTGCCCTCGCCGCTGTGGTTCAACCTGTCCCACACCGACGGGGTCAGCGTCTGTGCCGTCACCGGCGCCGGACCCGAAATCGGCATCGACATCGAACTGATTGCACTGGGACGCGATGCGCTCGAAATCGCCGAGCAATTCTTTCCGGAGAAGGAAGCCGACATCCACGTCATCCGCCGCTGGGTTCCGGACAATCACATGGAGGACAACGGCGGAAACGCTGAGCATTACGCTGTGTACATGTCCGCGAAACGGTTCCACGACTCCGACCACCGGATGTTCCACCGGGACCGACGAGTCCGACGCAGCCGCGAGACCCGCGTCATGGCACGACGCACCGACTTCGGCAAGCAGCTGATCTCGGGCCAGTGGGCCTTTGCCGAGTTCAACGCCCTCGCCGAGCTGTGGGGTGCCGGCCTACCGGTCCCCTACCCGGTGCAGATCACCGGCACCGAGGTGCTGATGGAGTTCATCGGGGCCGAGAGGCAGGCCGCACCGCGGCTGGCACAGACTCGCCCGGAAGCGGCGTTGCTGGTCGACCTCTTCGAGCAGCTCCGCACCACCATGGGCGAGCTGGCCCTGCGCGGCTGGGCCCACGGTGACCTGTCGCCCTACAACGTCCTGCTCCACGACGATCGCCTCGTAATCATCGACTGGCCGCAGATCGTCGACATCATCGGCAACCCGCAAGGGCCCGAGTTCCTGCACCGCGACTGTCACAACATGTGCGCCTGGTTCACCAGCCGCGGCCTGGTCGTCGACCAGGAGGAGCTCTTCGGTGACATCATGGCGGCGGCGATGTCGTGATGGTGAACCGACCGGGCCCAGACATGAGCGGGGACATCACCCGCCGAGCGGTGCTGGCCGGCGCCGTGACCTTGCCGTGGCTGGTCGCTTGCAGCCCTGTCGTGGACCAGCCGACAGAGCTCGACCTGAACAAGCCATCAGGGCTCGACACGGGCCAGCCGGCAGGGTTCGGGCTGGAGGACGGCACCTTCTCCTCCAGGTTCTGGCCCGGCCGCGAGGTGCGCTGGCGGCTGGCCCGCCCCGGCCACCGAGCCACCGGCACCGCGCCGCAGCCGCTGGTGGTCGCGTTACACGGCCGGGGCGCCAACGCCGACTGGCCCTTCACCGCCGTCCACATCGAGCGCCACGTCGTCTCCACAGGCCTTGCCGTGGCGACGGTGGACGGTGGCGCCTTCTACTGGCACGCAAGGAGATCCGGGGTTGACACCGGCCGCATGGTGATCGAGGAGCTCCTGCCGCTCTTGGGCAGCAAGGGTCTGGCGACCGACCGCTTCGGCCTGCTCGGGTGGTCTATGGGCGGGTATGGCGCGCTCCTGATGGCCGCCAGGCTCGGACCCGGTCGGGTTGCCGGCGTGGTCGCCACCAGCGCAGCACTGTCGCGGTCGTTCGGCGACACCACCGCCGGCGCCTTCGACGACCGCGAGGACTTCGTCCGCAACGACGTGTTCGCGGCACGAGGTGCGCTACGCGGCATACCGGTGCGTCTGGACTGCGGCCGTGACGACCGGTTCATCGAGGCCAACCGTGCGTTCGCACGCGAACTACCTGATGCCGCAGTCACCTTCGACGAGGGCGCCCACACCGATGCGTACTATGCGGCTCATGCGGGAGCCCAGATGCGCTGGCTCCGGAAACATCTTCAGTGAACCGCGGGTGCTTGTTGCGCTGAAACCACCGAATCGACACCCTCTGTGGCTCGAAACGGACTCCCATGGACACCCCGCACGACCTCCGGCGCCTCCCAGCCCGCCTTGCCTTGTGTCCCGTTCGGGTGAAGGTTGCGAGAGATGTCCCGTCGTCGCTGAGGGTTCGCAGGGTAGATCCGAACAGTCGGACCGAATGTTTTTCAGATCAAGGCTGCAAATTCGCAGCCACGCAGTGCGGCCCAGCCACGGCGGCGTCCAAGACAAGGCAGCAATGCGGTATCGCGCTCGGACTGACCAAACGCCCTTGCCGGTGCTGGCGTAGAGGTTCAGGCTGCCCACGCCTGCCAACTGCCCCCCAGCACCCAAGCTCGGCCAGCAAGCAGGCTCACCGAGATCACCGGAGAGGTTCGAGACCCCACGGCGCTGGTTGGCTCTACGTTGACGCGACGCGTATAGCAACATGCGGGTTCTGAGTCAAGCCCTTCGGTCCAGGGCAAATGTGAGCATAGTCACGTTTGGACAGTGTTAGGGACGAAGGTCCCACGCGCGCCCTATGACATTAGGTAAGCCTTAGAAGGAAATTTCCATCACAAGGCGGAACACCGCGTCGTTGGCCAGTCTCAGCCCATCCGGATCAACCGGGGCTCGGCGCCCCACGAAGTTGAGGACATGGATCTTGCATCAGACCGCAATCGCGCACCCGGCCTTGGCCGAACCGCCGCTGGCCGAAAGCCTCAGGGAATGGACCGCGGCCTGGAAGCATGGCGAGGCGCTGGGCCAGCGGATCGAACGTGAACTGGTCTTCACCTCACTTCTGGATATCCTGCCCAGCGGCGGGAAACAGCGCGCCCTCGCGGGCACGACCGGGCGTGGCCTCAGTCCACTGTCGTACGCGCGGCTCCACGAGTTCCTGAGCGACGGCGCACCTTTCCACGACTTGGACCTGCGACCGGGCGACCGCTGCGCAATCGCGATACCGGATGGTCCGGAACTTGCGGTCTGCCTGCTGGCAATCAGCATGCGCTGCACCGTGGTGCCGATGAACCCGTGGAACCCCGAGGGCGAAATCGCCGCCGACCTTGCCGAAACCGGCGCGAAGGCGGTCATCGTG
>DASQFY010000009.1:0-2792 GCA_035632895.1 Candidatus Dormiibacterota bacterium | reverse complement strand
CTTGTGGCGCAGGATCACGAGCGTGTCGTCCAGCCCCGATCGAACGTCGATCCGCTGGACGGGAGCCTGGTCGAGATAGGTGTAGCTCTTCACCGCACCGACGATCTCGCTGATCCGCTCGCTGGCCATGCGCACCTCACGCAGCAGCGCGTCGATGTTGGCCGTCGCCGCCAGCCATTCGGCGCTGTCCCGCGCGCCATCAGCGTCCATCCCCGAAAAGGCGTCGCGCAGCTGGTCGGCGCTCCAACCGGCGTCGACAAGGGCGGCGGCCGTCTCCGCATCGCCCACCAGGTCCGTGATCTCGTCCACGGCGTCGGCCCGGGCCAGCGCACTCAGCGCGGGCCGATCGGCCGCTGGGTGGATACCGATCAGATCGTGCGGTGGATGGAGCTGGTCGCGGCGGGCGATCGCCTCGGCCAGCAATGAGACCGATCGGCGGATGGCGGCCGCGGGGTTATTCAGCTCATGCGCCAGCCCGGCCGCCAGCGTGCCGAGGCCGGCCAGCTTCTCGCGCTGCCGCAGCATCGACTCGGTCGAGCGCAGGCGCTCGAGCACCACGCGCAGCAGGGCGATGGCGGCGTCCGGCCCGCTGTCGAGGAGCGCCAGCAGCCCTGCGCGCGGGATGCGGATCGCCTGCGCATCGGTCACCGCGCGAACCGATGCCGCTCGCGGTCGGCCCTCGAGAGCGGCCATCTCGCCCTGGATTGCGCCCGGGCCGACTCGGGCAAGCGGCAGCTCGCTGGTGCCCGCCCGCTTCGTGACCTCGAGCTCCCCGGACGTGACCACGAACATCGAGTCGCCGGGGTCGCCCTCGCGGATCAGGAAGTCGCCCGCCGGAATCCGCATCAGCTCCGTGGTCTCCGCCAGGCGCTGCAGGTCGGCCTCGTCAAGCCCGGCGAAGAGCTGCGTCTCGCGCAGGACGTCGAGCGGCGACATCGGTCCCTACAGCCCGGCCAGGTATTGGTGCACGAACTGGATGGCCATCGCCCCTTCGCCCACCGCGCTGGCGATGCGCTTGACGGACCGATGGCGCACGTCGCCCGCGCAGAAGACGCCGGGCAGGCTCGACTCCAGCAGGAACGGCTCGCGGTTGAGGCCCCAACCGGCCGGCGGCTTGCCGCCGTCTGCCAGAGTCGGCCCGGTGAGGATGAAGCCCCCCGGGTCGCGCAGGACGGTCCCCTCCAGCCACTCGGTCCGCGGCTGCTGGCCGATGAAGACGAACAACGCCGCCAGGTCGAGCTCCTCCGACCCTTCCGGACCGGCGACAGAGGCGCCGGTCAGGTGCCCCTCGCCCCGCACCTCGGTCACCGAGGAGCTGAGCCTCACCTCGATGTTCGGGATCGCCGCGATCTGCTCGATGAGGTACTGGCTCATGCCGTCCAGATCGCCGGAGCGGACGATGAGCAGCACGCGGTGGGCGAAACGCGACAGGTAGACCGCCGCCTGCCCGGCGGAGTTGGCCCCGCCGATCACACCGACGTCAGCGTCCCGATAGAGGACTGCTTCGGTGGTGGCCGCGCCGTAGTAGATCCCCGCGCCGGCCAGCTCGGCGGCCTTCGGCAGCCCGAGCTGTCGGTAGCTGACGCCGGTGGCCACTACCACGGTCTGGCAGCTGATCTCGGACTCGTCGGCCAGTGCCACGACCCGGTAGGGATCCTCGCGACGGATGCCGCTCACCTCCTGTGGGGAGAGGATCTCGGCGCCGAGCCGGCGCGCCTGGGCGAGCGCACGTCGAGCCAGGTCGCCGCCGGTCAGGCCGGCCGGAAAGCCCAGGTAGTTCTCGATCCGGCTGGTGGTGCCGGCCTGGCCGCCCGGCGCCTCGCGCTCGATGAGCAGCGTCTTCAGACCCTCGCTGGCCCCGTACACCGCCGCCGCCAGGCCGGCCGGACCCCCGCCCACGATCAGCAGGTCGTAGAACGGAAGCGCCGCTCGCGTCTGGAGTCCGACCTTCTCGGCGATCTCGCGCGTAGTCGGGTCGCGCAGGGAGCTGCCATCGGGAAAGATGACGATCGGGATGGCGGGGTCGAGCTCGGCCCCAGTCTCGGTTTCGGTCAACGAGGCCACCAGCCGGCGGCCCTCCTCGTCCGCCTCCGGGTCCAGCCAGGCATAGGGCACCTGGTTGCGAGTCAGGAAGTCGCGGATCTCATGGCCACGGGGTGCCCAGCGCCCGGCAAGCAGGCGGAGCCCTTCGAATGCCGGCCGGAAGGTGGCGCTCCAATCTTCGAGCAGGTCGTCGGTGACCGGATAGAGCTTCTCCTCGGGCGGGTCCCATGGCTTGAGGATGTAGTGGTCAAGCTGGATGTCATTGATCGCCCGGATCGCCACGTCGGTGTCGGCGTAGGCGGTCAGCAAGACGCGCTTGGCGTCGGGCTGAAGCTCGATCGCCTGGGCCAGGAACTCGATCCCGGTCATCAACGGCATCCGCTGGTCGACCATGAACAGCCCGATGGCGCTGCCGCGGACGGTCAGCTGCCGAACCGCTTCGAGCGCCTCGCCGCCGGAGCTCGCAGCCACGATCCGGTAGTCGCGCCCGTAGCGGGCACGCAGGTCCCGCTCGACCGCGCGCAGGACCGGGACATCGTCGTCCACGGCCAGGATGACGGGCTTGAGCGCGGCCATGCTGGATGGAGTCTACGGTCTGGGCGGCCCGATGGGCGCTAGCATCGGCCCATGCAGGGCCCCGGCCGCGCGGACGTCGTCATCGTCGGCGGCGCCATCGTCGGCAGCGCGGTAGCGACCTTTCTGGCGCTGCGCCCCGACTGGCGCGGCCGGATCGTGGTCGTCGAACGCGA
>DASQFY010000008.1:0-8822 GCA_035632895.1 Candidatus Dormiibacterota bacterium | reverse complement strand
GGCGCCTCTACCCCGGCGAGGCCGAGCTGCGCGCCGGCTACGTAGAGGCGGTGGCCGTCGCGCCCGACCAGCAGCGACGCGGCCTCGGAACGAAGGTGATGGAGACCATCAACCGCATGATCGACGAGGGGTACGAGCTCGGGGCGCTGGGGACCGGGAGCCAGCCGTTCTACGCCCGCCTCGGCTGGGTGGTCTGGCGGGGTCAGGCCTGGGTGAGGGAGCGAGATGGACGGCTCGAGCGAGCGGCCGATGAGGACGGAGGGATCATGGTTCGCCTCACGCCCACGACGCCTCCTGGCCTGGATCTCGGCCTTCCCATCGCGGTCGACTGGCGCCCCGGCGAGGTCTGGTGAACGGGACCTACGGCGGGCCGATGATCCGCTGACCACCGATGCGGACCGTCCAGCGGCGCTGGATGCGATCCTCGACAGCTTCGGGTCGACAGGCGTGATCGGGCAAAAGCGGCGCGTCGCAGAGCAGGCAGCGGCCAGAAGCGATCGCCGTGCTGGTCGGTATCCGGTCGCGGGGCGTTCGGCGTCGTCGGGCCTCGAGAGCGTCCACGGCGTTGTGGCGAGGTCGTGGGCGCAGCCTGGTGACCCATAGCAAGGCGATGGGACCTCCGATGGCACCGAGCAACAGCCACGTCTCGGCATCGCGATTGCGGCGTCTCGCCAGAACGGCACAGGCCGGCGCAAACGCGAACAGCGCGATCGGGGTGTAGCCAAAGAGAAGCAGCCACCATTCCATCGCCGCAACGTTGATCGGCGACCATGCATGCTGTCAACTGCTACCTGCCATGACCATGGCGTCAACCTGAGCTCGCGCTACAATCGGGACTCCCCGATCGTACCGAGGACTGCGCGAGCCCATGGCCGACACGACCCGCAAGCGCGTCCGTAAGCCGGCAAGCCGCGCCCCGAAGCCCGCGGCGAAGGCCGCGGCGAAGGCCGCGGCGCCCCCCGCCGCTCCCGTTGCCCCAACCGGCAAGCTGATCTACACCTTCCACGAGGGCAACGCGGGGATGCGCAGCCTCCTCGGCGGGAAGGGCGCGGGCCTAGCCGAGATGACAAAGGCGGGACTGCCAGTCCCGCCTGGCTTCACGATCACGACCGAGGCCTGCAACGCCTACTACGCCGCGGGCAAGGAGCTGCCGGCGGGGCTGTGGGACGACGTCCTCGCCCACATGGCAGATCTCGAGCAGCAGACCGGCAAGGCCTTCGGCGACCCGAAGAACCCGCTGCTGGTCAGCGTCCGCTCCGGCGCCGCGTTCTCAATGCCGGGCATGATGGACACCGTCCTGAACCTGGGGCTCAACGAGCACACCGTGGCCGGGCTGATCGAGCTGACCGGCAACGAGCGCTTCGGCTATGACGCCTGGCGGCGCTTCATCGCCATGTTCGGGCGGATCGTGCTGGACATCCCCGCGGCCGAGTTCGATGAGCCGTTCGACGCGCTCAAGAAGCTGCGCGGCGCCAAGCTGGACACGGACCTCACGGCGGAGGACCTGCGCGAGATCGCGGACCGCTACCGCGAGATCGTGCGCGAGAAGACCGGCGAGCACTTCCCGACCGATCCCTACCGGCAGCTCGAGCTGGCGGTGCGCGCCGTCTTCGACAGCTGGTTCGGCAAGCGGGCGCACGACTATCGGGAGTTCAACAAGATCCCCCACGACCTGGGCACCGCGGTGAACGTGGTGACCATGGTGTTCGGCAACATGGGGACCGATTCGGGCACGGGCGTCGCCTTCACCCGCGACCCGAACACGGGTGAGAAGGGCCTGTACGGCGAGTACCTGACCAACGCCCAGGGCGAGGACGTGGTGGCCGGCGTCCGGACCCCGGCCAAGATCAGCCAGATGCGCGCCGAGCTGCCCGAGGTCTACGCGCAGTTCGAGGAGATCGGCGAGCGACTTGAGCGCCACTACCGCGACGTGCAGGACCTCGAGTTCACCATCGAGCGCGGCAAGCTGTACATGCTCCAGACGCGCTCGGCCAAGCGGACGGCGTCCGCGGCGGTGAAGGTCGCGGTCGACATGGCCAACGATGGGATCCTTAGCCGCGAGGAGGCGCTGCAGCGGGTCGACCCAGCCCAGATCGTCCAGCTCCTGCTGCCGCGCTTCGACGAAGCTGCCAAGGAAAAGGCCAAGGACCGGTTCGTGGCCAAGGGCCTGAACGCCTCACCCGGCGCCGCCACCGGGAAGGCGATCTTCGACCCGGACCGGGCGGTCGAGGCCAAGGCCGCAGGCGACCCGGTCATCCTGGTCCGCATCGAGACAAGCCCGGATGACGTGCACGGCATGCTCGCCGCACGTGGCGTGCTGACGGCTCGTGGCGGTGCCACCAGCCATGCCGCGGTGGTCGCGCGCTCGATGGGCCTGCCCTGCGTCGCTGGAGCCGAGGCGCTGCGCATCGACTACGCGGAGCGCACCATGCGCGCCGGCGATGTGACCGTGCGCGAGGGGGAGATGATCAGCATCGACGGCACCACCGGCGAGATCTACGCAGGCGAGCTTCCGACGATCGAGGCGCGCTACGAGGACGAGCACGACCTGGCCACCCTGCTGGGTTGGGCCGATGAAGTGCGGCGCCTCCAGGTCTGGGCCAATGCCGACTACCCGCGCGATGCCGAGCGGGCCCGCGCCTTCGGCGCCCAGGGGATCGGGCTGTGCCGGACCGAGCACATGTTCTTCGAGGAGGAGCGCCTGCCGACCGTGCAGCGCATGATCCTGAATGCCACCCGGGCCACCGAGGCGAAGCGCCGGCGCGAGGCCGGCGCGAAGCTGTCCGCGGACGATCGTGAGGCGGTGGAGGTCTTCGACGCTGCCCTGGCCGAGCTCGAAACAGCCCAGATCGATGACTTCGCCGGCCTCTTCCGCGCCATGGACGGCCTGCCGGTCGTGATTCGCCTTATCGACCCGCCCCTGCACGAGTTCCTCCCATCCCACGACGAGCTGCTGGTCGACGTCACTCGCATGCGCACCCTCCTGGAGGCCGATGGATCCGGTGGGCTGGACGCCGGCATCGTGCAGCAGGGGCTGGTCAAGCTCTTCGGCAAGAAGGACGCCGCGCGCGCGATGCAGAAGCTGCGGCTGTCCGAACCACGTGCGTCGCGGCCCGGAGTTGATCGGGCCAAGATGGCAGCGGAGCTGGCCGAAAAGGAGGAGCTCCTCGCAGCGGTCGAGGCGATGCGGGAGCAGAACCCGATGCTCGGTATGCGCGGCTGCCGGCTGGGGCTGCTGATCCCGGACATCGTGCGCATGCAGACGCGCGCCATCCTGGCCGGCGCGGCGCGGGTGGCTGCCGAGGGCCTCACGCCGCTGCCCGAGATCATGATCCCGCTGGTGGGCCATGTGAACGAGCTGGCCGAGACGCGGCGCGTCCTGGAGGCCGAGGTGGCGCGCGTCGTGATGGAGACCGGCCAGCAGGTTCGCTACAAGTTCGGCACCATGATCGAGGTGCCACGCGGCGCGCTCACCGCGGACGAGATCGCCAAGCACGCCGAGTTCTTCAGCTTCGGCACCAACGACCTGACCCAGATGACGTTCGGCTACTCGCGCGACGACGCGGAGGGCAAGTTCCTGCTCCAGTACGTCGACCGCAAGATTCTGCCCGAGAACCCGTTCCAGGTGCTCGACCGGGATGGCGTTGGCCAGCTGGTGCGTCTGGCGACCGAGCGAGGGCGGAAGACGCGCAAGAACCTCAAGGTCGGCATCTGCGGTGAGCACGGCGGCGACCCGGCCAGCATCGCCTTCTGCCACGAGGTCGGGCTGGACTACGTTTCCTGCTCGCCGTTCCGAGTACCGGTCGCGCGTCTGGCCGCCGCCCAGGCGGCGATCAGCGGCGGCGAGGTGCGCGACAAGTAGGGACCGCGCCCTAACGCGACTAGGTCGTAGGTGTTGGGGTCGGCTCCGGCGTTGGGGTCGGTTCGGCCGTTGGTGTTGTGGTCTCGGCAGTTGTCGGGGTGGGGGTCGGCGTCGCGCCTGGCGTCGAGGCAGAAGGCTGCGGTGTCGATGGGCGCGGGGTCGCGGGTCGTGGAGTGGCCACCGGCGGGTTGACGGGCTGGGGGACTGGCGTGGGCGTGACGGCGGTCGTCTGCGACGCACTCGCCGCAGGTTCGGAGGCGCCCGGGGTGGGGGTCAACGAGGGCCGACCGGTCCCTCCCAGCACGGCCTGCGCCGGAGTCCCGTCCGCGTTGGCCCCTGCCGGTCCGGTAAGTGCAGGCAGGTCGATGACCCGCGCGCCCAGCCCGATCAGCCCGGCCACGACGATGGCGCCGACGAGCGCCTCGGCGTAGCGCCCGGCCCCACGCCGGCTACCGGCCGGCTGGCGCCGCAGGGCGGCCGATGACGGCGGTCTCGCGCGGCCCGTGTCGACCGCAGCCAGGGAGTCGAGCGCGGCGATCCGAGCCATGCATCCGGGGCAGACCGAGGCGTGGAGGGCCAGGTCGCGGGCCGGCTCACCCGGCGCGCCTGCCAGCAGCCACTCACCGAAGCGCAGGTGCGGGTCGGTGGGGCGAGTCATCGGGTCCCGCTCGGGGTTGCGCCAATGGTGCGCTCCGCCACCGCGCGGACCCGTGCAGCGAGCTCGGCGCCCGGCATGGCGTCGAGCGGATCTGCTGACAGCGAGGTGGCGACCGCTCGCAGATAACGCTCCCGGGCGCGCGCCGCCAGGCGGCGGCTCGACCCGTTCGCCATGCCCACGATCGTCTCCACGTCGATCGGATCGAAACGCTCGAGGGCGGTGGCGATCAGGGCAGCTCGCTCCCTGATCCGCAGGGCCGCCAGCCCGTCGTAGACGGCATCGGCAGCGCCCAGCTCCCGCAGGCTGGCGCGTCGCTCGCCATCCGCGGTCTCGCTCCGCTGCGAAGCGCTCTGGCGAAGCGATTCGAGTGCGCGCGCGCGAAGCCAGGCCGCCGCCCGTTCAGGGTGGCGCAGCTCGGCGGACCTCCGGATGCCCTCGGCCAGGGCCTCCGCTGCCGCGCGCGCCGCCCGCGGGCGGTCGCCAAGGGAGACGAGCAGCGCAAAACCATGCAGTCGAGCGCCGTGCAGATCGCGGAAGGCAGCCCGAAGCAGGTCGATCTCGCGTTGTCTGCTGGAGACGTTTGCGCCGCGCGTGGTCGATCCCCCGGTGGACGTTGAATGCGCAGTGTAGAACCCGCGAACGGCCATGACGAATGGGACCGCCTCGGTCCAGAATCCTTGACAATCTGGTAGAATGTAGCCTCACCCCTTGACAAACCCCTTGACAAGCCGCTAGAGCCGGCAGGACCTGCTACCCGCATGACCTCATCGGGAATCACCGCCGAGATCAAATCGAAACTGCCCGTCGTCGACGTCGTTGGCGAGACGGTCGTGCTGAAGCGCGCCGGCTCCGCCTACAAGGGGCTCTGTCCATTCCACGTCGAGAAGACGCCGTCCTTCGTGGTGAGTCCGGATCGGGAGACATGGCACTGCTTCGGCTGCGGCGAAGGCGGCGACATCTTCACGTTCCTGATGCGCCGCGACGGGCTCGACTTTCGCGAGGCGCTGGTACGGCTGGCCGAGAAGGCGGGCGTGGAGCTTTCGGAGCGATCGGCGAAGGAAGACCGATACAAGCGGCGGCTGCGCGAGGCGCTCGAGGCCGCAATCGCCTGGTACCGGGAGGTGCTGCTGCAGGCGCGCCAGGCCGATGTGGCGCGGCGCTACCTTGCCGAGCGGGACCTCACCGAGGCGACGCTCGACCGCTTCGGCATCGGCTACGCGCCCAACAACTGGGAGATGCTGACCCGCCGACTCATCGGCCGTGGCTTCTCGAACGAGGAGCTGATCGCCGCCGGGCTGGCCAGCCCGTCGAACCGCGGCGGGGTGATCGACAAGTTTCGCGGTCGGGTGATCATCCCGATCCGGGACGCGTCCGGGAATGTAGTTGGCCTCGGCGGACGAATCCTGCCCGAAGCCGAGGGACCCAAATACCTGAACTCGCCGGCCGGTCCGCTGTTCGACAAGAGCCGGACGCTGTACGCGATCCACCTCGCCAAGACGGCGATCCGGCGAGAGAAGCTGGCGGTCATCGTGGAGGGCTACACCGATGTCATGGCCGCCCACCAGGCAGGCTTCGAGAACGTGGTCGCCAGTCTCGGCACCGCGCTGACGCGCGGGCAGATCGAGCTTGCGACCCGCTACGCGGACGCCGTGGCGCTGGCCTACGACGTCGATGTCGCCGGCGAGCAGGCCACGCAGCGCGGGCTGATCGAAGAGCTCGGGCCCGATCAGAGCGTCTCGAAGGTACGCGTCGTCCGGATCCCGGCCGGCAAGGACCCCGATGAGCTGATCCGGACCGATCCGGACGCGTGGCGAGCCGCCGTGGCGGACGCCAAGCCGGTGATCGACTACTTCATCGACCGGACCGCGGCCGAGGTCGACATGGGCTCGGTTGCCGGCAAACGCGACCTGACCGGGCGGGTGCTGGCGCTGCTGAAGCGCGTGGCGGACCCGATCGTGCGCAGCCTGTACCTGCAACGCCTGGCGCAGATGGTCCAGGTCGAGGAGCGCGTGCTGGCGGAATACCTCCAGCGTCAGCCGATCCGCCGGCAGCCGGCGCGGCCCGCGGTCGCGACCGGACCGGGCATCGACGGTGGCGCGCCGGCTGCGCTGGCGTTGTCGCCGCTCGAGGCCGAGGCGCTCGGCCTGCTGCTTCGGCATCCATCCCTGACGGCGGAGCTGCCGGCAGAGCATCCGCTGCCGATGCGAGACGCGACGGGCGCCGCGCTGGCCGCAGCGTGGCGTGACCACGTGGCCGCGAGCGGGTCGGCGCCCGACCTGGAGGGCTTCGTCAACGGACAAGACCCGGCGTCAGCCGACCTGGCCCGTGACCTGTTGGCGCGGACCGGAGCGGGCGATGGCGATGGGCTGGATGCCGAGACCGCCGCCGAGGTACTCCGGGTGACGCTGCTCCGGCTGCGGGTGGCGCGGTTGGAGGAGGACCTGCGAGACGGTCGCCTCCTGCTCGAGGAGGCGCAGCGCGAGGGCGACGGGGCGCGGCTCGCGACATTGGAACAGCAGATCAGTCAGATCGGCCGGGAGAAGGCCGATGCAACCAAGGCGATGCAAGAGCCGGCGGCGACTGCCGGCGCGAGGAGGAGTTGAGCGTGGCGACAACGACACGGAAGCGAGGCCCGGACGGAATCGCGGCAACCAAGCCGGTGGCGACCCGCCGGCCGGTCGCGGCCAAGCCAGGGAAGACGACGTCGAAGCCGGCGAAGTCATCGGCTCTCAAGCCCGTGGCCGTGACGGTGCCGGCTCCGAAGCTTGCTGCCAAGAAGATGCAGGCAGCCAAGCCGGCCGCCCCGAAGCCGGGCACGAAGGTGACAGCCACAAAGCCATCGGCTCCAAAGCCATCGGCTCCAAAGCCCGCTGCCTTGAATGCACCGGCCGCCAAGCTGACGAGCGGCAAGGCCAAGGCCGCCGCGCCCGTCGCCACCAGGTCGCCCGCGAAGCCACGCGTGCCGCAAGGCGGAAAGTCGGCGAGGGTCGCGCCCAGGACTCCGGGTCGAGCCGGCGCTGACGGTACCAGCGAACGCCGAGCGCTCGAGGGTCTCCTCGAAAAGGGTCGGAGCGAGGGATTCATCACCCACGACCAGATCCTGGAGGCGGTTCCGCAGCCGGAGGCACACCTCGCCGAGATCGAGGAGCTCTACGCCGAGGCCGAGGAGGCCGGCGTGGAGGTGCTCGATGCCGACAACAACCCGACCCTGATCGCGGACATCGAAGAGGAGATCCCCGAGGAGGCGCGTGGCGGAAGGGCCGAGGGTGTCGAGGAGGACCTCGAGGCGCTGGCCGCCGACCTGATCGGGATCGACGACCCGGTGCGGATGTACCTCAAGGAGATCGGCAAGGTCGCCCTGCTGACTGCCGAGGAGGAGGTCGTCCTGGCCAAGGCGATCGAGCTCGGCGAGCAGGTGGTGGAGGACCCGGCCCGCGCCCTCGTCAACCTCTACACATGGGTCAGCACCAACTCCGAGGCGAAGGCCCGGAGCATGGCCGCCATGCGCGCCTTCGACCTGCCCAAGGAGTCCGCGCGCGTGACGCGCGACGCCATCGATTGGTGGGTGAAGCGCCGACGGCCGATCGAGGCGCCGCTCATCAAGCTGTCGAAGGCGCGCCGGGCTCCCGACCTGGACGATCAGGCTCGCGAGCGGATCATGCACGCGGAATCGCTCCTCAAGCTGGTCGCCGCCGATCCCGGCGAGGCGCTGAAGCAGGCCGTCCTGTTCGGGCACTCGTATCGGTTCCGCCCGCTCGACCACGCCGGCGCCAATGAGCTGGTGGAGCTCGAGCGCTGGGCGCGCGAGACGGCCCAGGAGATCGTCCGCGCCTACATCGAGGATGGCAACGACGCCGCCTACCTCCACGAGCTCGGCTATGACCCGACCATCCCGCCGGACGTGCCGCTCGAGAAGCGCTCCGGGCGCCTGGTCGAGCAGTCGGTCGATGCCCGCAAGCGGCTGACCGAGGCGAACCTGCGCCTGGTGGTGAGCATCGCCAAGAAGTACATCGGGCGCGGCATGAGCTTCCTGGACCTGATTCAGGAGGGCAATATCGGTCTCATCCGGGCAGTCGAGAAGTTCGACTACGAGAAAGGCTTCAAGTTCAGCACTTACGCCACTTGGTGGATCCGGCAGGCGATCACGCGGGCAATAGCGGATCAGGCCCGCACCATCCGGATCCCGGTCCACATGGTGGAGACCATCAATCGCCTCATTCGCGTAAGCCGCACCCTCCTCCAGGAGCTGGGTCGTGAGCCGACGGTCGAGGAGATCGCGCGGCGCATGAGCCGCGACGAGAT
>DASQFY010000007.1:0-9751 GCA_035632895.1 Candidatus Dormiibacterota bacterium | reverse complement strand
CGTCGCGTTGCGTCGGCGCATCGCCGAGATGCGGCGCATGCTTGCTCCTCATCGGGTCGCTTTCGCACCAATGTCGCGACCCGACTTCGAGATTCCCGAGCTCGGGCGCCCGTGGCCCGGGCTGGTGGAGCGCCTGGAGCGGACGCTCGACGCGACGCAGAGCGCCCGTGACCTGCTGTTCGGGTCGTTCGACGTGTACATGGCACGCGCCGCCCACCGCACCAACAACGTCATGAAGGTGCTGACGGTGCTGAACGCGGTGCTGCTGCCTTCGATCGTGCTCGCCGGCGTCATGGGGATGAATTTCGACATCGCGTTCTTCGAGGAGGGCAACAACTTCTGGCTCGTCGTGGGCGGCATGGCTGTGTTGGCGACGGCCATCATCGGCGTGTCGCGCTGGCGCGGCTGGATCTGACGCTGCGCCGACAGAGCGCGCGCTAGCATCGGGCTCGTGCTGGACCCCGACGCCGTCATCACCTCCGAGCGGCTCGAGCTGCCGCTCCTCTCACTCGACCAGCTTGACCGTGTTGCGGCTGGCGACGTTACGAGTGTCGCCGCCGAGCTCGAGGCGTCCCTCTCCGACGAGTGGCTCCAGGCAGTCCGCTGGCTGGCCGGCATGCGCGCCCGCCAGATCAGGGAGCGACCGACCGACGCGCCGTGGCTGGTGCGCCCGATCCTGCAGGCCGACACGCGCCACGCGATCGGTTACCTGAACTTCCACGGCGGTCCCGACGAGTCCGGCATGGTCGAGGTCGGTTACACGCTGCTGCCTGCCGCGCGTGGGCGTGGCTATGCGCTGGAGGCCGTGCGCGCGGCGTTCGACTGGGCGACGCGCGTGCATGGCATTCGACGCTTCCGGGCGAGCGTGGCGCCGAACAACGAGCGCTCGTTGAACCTGATACGCAAGCTCGGCTTCGTGAAGATCGGCGAGCAGATGGACCCCGAGGACGGGCTGGAATACGTCCATGAGCTGGAGGTCTGACGGGCCCGATGGACCCCGCTGAGCGCCTGACCATCCGAGATGTGCCCGGCATTCGGGTCGGCCATGCCACCGACGCCATGGGGGTGACCGGCTGCACCGTGCTCCTGGCCGAGGGCGGGGCGGTGGCCGGTGTCGACGTCCGCGGCTCGGCGCCCGGCACCCGCGAGACCGACCTCCTGCGCCCCACCGCCCTGGTGGAGCGCATCCACGCCATCTGCCTGGCGGGCGGTTCGGCCTTCGGCCTGGCCGCCGCCGACGGGGTGATGCGCTACCTCGCTGAGCGGGGCATCGGCTTCGAGACTGGTGTGCGACCGGTCCCGATCGTGCCGGCGGCGATCATCTTCGACCTGCTGGTCGGCTCGGCGGACGCCGCGCCCGGCCCGGACGACGGCTACGCCGCGGCCGCGGCCGCGGATCGCAACGACGGCCAATTGGAGGGGCGTGTGGGAGCCGGCACGGGCGCCACCGTCGGCAAGCTGCTCGGTCCCGAGCGGGCGAGCCCCGGCGGAATCGGGAGCGCGGCCATTCACCTGCCGAACGGCGTCACGGTTGGTGCGCTGGCGGTGAACAACGCCACGGGCAACGTGATCGGCCGCGACGGGCGCGTGCTGGCCGGCGTCCGCGACGAGGCCGGCGGGTTTGTCGATGCATCCGCGGCCCTGCTGAGCGGTCCGCCGCCGGGCCCGCTGGCGCCTGCAGGCGCCAACACCACGCTGGCGGTCGTGGCGACCGATGCCACCCTCGATCGCGCGCAGTGCCGAAAGCTGGCGGAGGTGGCCCACGACGCGCTGGCCCTGGCCATTGCTCCGGTCCACACCCAGCTCGACGGCGACGTGGTCTTCGCCCTCTCCACCACCCGCGGTCCGGCCCCCGCCGGACTTCCCGGACTGCTGCAGCTGGGCGCGGCGGCGGTGGAGGTGCTGCGCACCGCCATCGAGCGCAGCATCAGATGAGCCTCAGTGCGTGGCGTCGTACTGCCAATGGCAGTGCATCGACGGCTGCTCGTCGATTTCGGGCCGATTCGGACCTTGGGAGCCGTCGCCGTACTGTCAGCAGCGGTATCTGATGGCTCGGTGGCCGTAGAGCCGTCGTTGCACTGCCAGCAGCGGTAAGGTGGTGGCCAGGGGTGGCTACTTCGGCGGCGGCTCCGCCTCGAAGGCGGCAAGCTCCTCGGCCGGCATGCTGTAGGTGTGGCGCTCCTCGGGGTAAGCGCCGGAGCGAACGTCGGCCACGAACGCCTCGAGCGCCTCGCGGATGACGGTCGCCAGGTCCGCGTAGCGCTTCACGAAGCGCGCGGTATGCCCCTCCGTCAGCCCCAGCAGGTCGTGATAGACCAGCACCTGCCCGTCACATGCAGGGCCCGCACCGATCCCAATGGTCGGGATGGCGACCGACTCCGTGATGCGGGCCGCCACCGGCGTTGGGACAGCCTCGAGCACGATCGAGAAGCAGCCGGCCTCGGCAAGCGCCTGCGCATCGGCCACCAGGCGACGGGCCTTGGCCGCCGTACGGCCCTGCGCCTTGTAACCGCCCAGCGCGGTGACGGACTGTGGTGTGAGCCCGATATGCCCCATCACCGGAATGCCGGACTCCACGATGGCGCGCACCCGGGGGAGCATCCGTCCGGCGCCCTCCAGCTTCACGACGTCGGCACCGCCCTCCTTCACGAAGCGGATGGCGTTGTGCAACGCCTCCTCGTCGGAGACCTGGTAGGAGCCGAACGGCATGTCGCCGATCACCAGGGTCCGGCGCACGGCGCGCGCGACGCTGCGGGTCATGAACAGCATCTCGTCCATCGTCACCGGCACGGTCGACGCGTGGCCGAGGACGACCATGGCGGCGCTGTCGCCGACCAGCACCATGTCCATCCCGGCAGCCTCGGCCAGACGGGCGCCGGCGGCGTCGTAGGCGGTGACCATGGCGATCTTCGTGCCCTGCCGCTTCATCTCGAGCAGCTCGGGGATCGCCAGCTTGGCCGGGACCTGGGCCTCCCCCGCGCTGGTATGGCTGGCCGTCATGCTCCGGATGCCTCCTCGCTGAGGCGCACATTGTCTATCAGGCGCGTCGATCCGACACGCACGGCCGCGGCCAGCGTCGGCCCGTCCAGGTCGGCGACGGCCACGTAGTCCACGCTCAGTCTGGGCTCGGCGTCAAGCAGGGCCTGGGTGGCGGCCACACCATCGGTCCCGGATCGATGGGCCTGCAGGCCCGCCTCCAATGCCCGCGGAAGTGTCAGAGCAACGACGCGTTCCTCGGCGGACAGGAACGCGTTGCGGCTGGAGAGCGCCAGACCATCGGGATCGCGAACGGTGGGGACGGCCACGATCTCGACCGGCAGGTTGAGGTCGCGGACGACTTGCTTGACGACGGCGACCTGCTGCGCGTCCTTCCGTCCGAAGAAGGCGACCTGCGGCTGCACGATGCCCGCGAGCTTGGCGCAGACCGTCGCCACCCCGCGGAAATGCCCCGGCCGGGCCGCTCCCTCAAGAATGGTCGCCAGCTCGCCCGGATCGATCCAGGTGTCGAAGCCAACCGGGTAGATCTCATCCGGCTCCGGGGCGAAGAGCAGGTCGACCCCTACTTCAGCCGCCTTCCGGGCGTCGCCCACTTCGTCACGGGGGTAGCGGGCGAGGTCATCGGCAGGGCCGAATTGGGCGGGGTTGACGAAGAGGCTGACCACCACGACGTCGCATCGCTCGCTGGCGGCGCGCAGCAGCGCCAGGTGCCCGTCGTGGAAGGCGCCCATGGTCGCGACCAGGCCGACGGACTGGCCGGCCGCCCGTGCAGGCGCCAGCGCCTCCCCAACCTCGCCGGCGCTGCGGGCCACCATCATGGCCGGGTCGCCTCGGCCAGGGCGCGGTACAGCGGGACCAGGTCCGGTGCGCGCGCCTCGAGCGCGCGCAGGTGGGCCTCGACGGTGCTCCAGTCGCCGCGCGCGATCGGCCCGGTCAGGGCAAAGCCGTTCTCGATCGTGCGGGTCATGAGCGGCACGAGCGCCTCGGGGGGCGCATCGGTCTCCTCCAGCAGGCGGGCGGCGGCGCGGTACAGGGTCACCAGGAAGTTGGAGGCCATGGCCGCACCGGCGTGGTAGAGCGGCTTGTCGGCATCGGCCAGCGGGAAGGCCCGTAGCCCGAGCGTCTCGGCCAGCCAGGTGCCGGCCGTGGACGCCTCATCGGTCTCGGCGGTGACGGCCGCCCAGGCGCCGTCCAGCTGCTGCGGGCCCCGCTCGCGCGAGAGGGTCTGCAGCGGGTGGACGCTGAAGCGCCGATCATGCGGAGCCAGCGCATCGAGTGACGTGGCGCCCGAGACGTGCGCGACCCATGGACCGATGGGCACGCGCTGCGCCACCTCGGAGATCGCCGCATCGGGGACGGCCAGCAGCACCAGGTCGGCGTCGGCGAGGGTTTCGCGGCCGGTCTGTACGCTCAGCCCGCGCTCCGTCAGGCGGGCCGCGATGGCACCTCCGGCGCGCCCCGTGCCGACCACGCGCACCGAGCTGATCATGCCGCGGAGTCTGCCACACTGCGCCCGATGCGCACGCTGACGCTGCCCGAGGCGCGGCGGCTCGCGATCCTGGGCACCCTGCTGTCGGGGCCCAGGCCTGGCTCGCTGCTGGAGGTCGTGCAGCGCCTCGGCAAGGTACAGATCGACCCCACCGCGGTGGTGGAGCGTGCCGAGCGGCTGACGCTCTGGAGCCGCTATGGCGCCTACCCGATCGACGAGGTCCGGCGGCTGCTGGAAGAGACGCGCGACCTGTTCGAGTACCGCGCGCACCTGGTGCCCAGCGCGGACCTGGCGCTGTACCGACCCGCCATGCGCCGCCACCCGCGACCCGAGTACACGCGCGGCCGCTACGAGCGGGAGTGGCTGGCCGACAACGCGGCGTTTCGCGGCTACATTCTCGGCGAGCTGCGGACACGGGGGCCGCTGCGCTCCAGGGACCTGGACGATCGGGCCGAGGTGCCGTGGCAGACCGGCGGCTGGAACGATGGCAAGAACCTCAGCCGCATGCTCGAGATCCTGTGGGCCGCGGGCGAGATCGCCATCAGCCGGCGCGAGGGGAGCCAGCGGATCTGGGACCTGTTCGAGCGGGTTCTGCCGGTCGATGACGGCGAGCCACTCCCCGACGAGGTGGTGGCGATCGAGACGATGGAACACCAGCTGCACGCCAGCGGCCTGGTGGCGCCCGGCTGGGGAACGGCCCCTGACTACCGGTTGCCGTCACGGGAGGTGGGCGAGGAGTCCCTGCGGACCAATGGCGTGGCCGTTCCGGTCACGGTGGAGGGCCTGCCCGGGGAGTGGCTGGCCCACACCGACCTGCTCGCGGCGCTCGACGCCGGCGAGTGGCAGCCACGGACGACGCTGCTCGGCCCCTTCGACCCGCTGGTCGCCGATCGCGAGCGGGCCGAATCGCTGTTCGACTTCCGCTACCGGCTGGAGATCTACCTGCCTGCGGCGAAGCGCGAGTACGGCTATTACGTGCTGCCGATCCTGCACGGCGACCGGCTCATCGGCCGGATGGACCCCGCCTACGATCGGAAGCGTGGTGTGCTCGAGGTGAAGTCCGTCTACGCCGAGCCCGATGCGCCCGCCGACGCGTGGCCGGCCGTGCGCGCGGCTCTGGATGAACTTGCCGCGTGGCTCGGCGCGGAGGACGTGGTGCTTCCCGAGCTCCCGGTCCCCTGGCGCTGAAGGCCCGCCTACTCCTCGCGCGTGATCACCAGGACCAGGAAGTCCTCGCCGCCGTCCGTGAAGTGAGCCGTAAGGTTGCCCTGCGCAAAGGACATCTCGCAGTCCGCGCCCAGATCCTCGCGGCAGGCGAGGGCCTCCGCCGTCCAGTCCCAGACCGCATCGGGCCCGTCGAGCAGCTGGCGCAGGTGGGGGAGGTAGGCCAGGCCGGTTTCTACCGCGGCAGATCGGTCCTCGCTCGGGAGGCTGAGCACGACCTCCTCGACCGGGACGCCGACCAGGTCGAGCTGCACCCCGTCTGGCGCGGTGCCCAGCTCGTGGTGAGGTCCGGCGGGCTCGAAGCTCATGGCGAAGGCATCGGCCAGGCCAGTCTTGACCTCCTCGGCGAGCGGATCATGCGCGGAATGCCCGGATGAGGTCGGCGCCAGGCTGACCGATGGCGAGATGCATCCCGACAGGGCCAGTGCCAGGGCACCGACCAGGTGCCTTGCTTGCATCGGTCTAGCTCAACACGCCTCGAAGCGCGGAATGGGCCGCGTGCCAGCCGCACAACCCGTGCACCCCGCCACCCGGCGGGGTCGACGACGAGCAGATGAACAGGGCCGGATCCGGCGTGGTGTAGGGGTCCCAGCGCACCGCCGGCCGTGTGAAGAGCTGGCGGATGTCCTGCAGGCCGCCGTTTATGTCGCCACCGACATGGTTGGCGTTGTAGGCCTCGATCGCAGCGGGGTCCATCGTCGAGCGGCCGATGATTCGCTTGCGCACCCCGGGCGCGAAGCGCTCCAGCTGGGCCAGGATCGGCTCGGTCAGGTCGGCGGTCGAGCCGTTCGGGACATGACAGTAGGCCCACACGACGTGCTGTCCTGCGGGCGCCCGGGTCGAGTCGAAGAGCGAGGGCTGCACGAGCAGCACCGTCGGCCGCTGTGGGATGCGTCCTCGAGCGACCGTCCGCGCGGAGGCGGCGACCTCGTCGGCAGTGCCGCCCAGGTGGACTGTGCCGGCGCGCAGCAGGTCGGGGTTGGCCCAGGGGACGGGCGCGTCGAGCGCCAGGTCGACCTTGAAAACGCCCGGACCGTACCGATACCGGCGCAGCTGTCGTGCATAGCTCCCTCGCAGGCGCTCACCCGTGATGGCCAGCACCTGGCGTGGGGTGAGGTCGAAAAGGACGGCCCGATGCCGCGGCAGCTCCGTGAGGCTCTCGACCCGCCAGCCGGTGCGAATCTCGCCGCCCAGCGAGCGCAGGTAGGACGTGAGCGCATCGGTGATCTGCTGCGAGCCGCCACGTGGGATCGGCCAGCCGACGGCGTGCGCCGCCCCCAGCAGGGACAGCGCGAAGGCGCCGGTCGCAAGCTGCCCGAGGCGCAGGAAGGCGTGCGCCCCGGCGCCGGCCATGACCGCCGCGGCCTGCGGGCCGCGGAAGCGGCGAATGAGCAGGCTCACCGGCTGGATGGCGTGCAGGCCGAAGCGACCGAGCGCGAACGGATGGCGCAGCGGTCCGCGCAGGCGAAACGGCCCGAGCAGCTCGCGAGCGATCAGGTCCCAGTCCCGTGCCACGGGCCCCAGCAGGTTCGCATAGCGCTCGCCATCGACCCCGAGCGAGGCGGCGGTGTCCGCCATGTCGCGGCTCACGAGCGCGGCCGAGCCGTCATCGAGCGGGTGGGCGAGATCGATCGGCGGCTCGATCCACTCCAGGCCGTGCTCGGCCAATGGCCAGCCCGCGAAGGCCGGCGACGAGCGGCCGAGGGGATGGATCGCGGAGCAGACATCGTGCACGAAGCCCGGCAGCGTCAGTGCCGCCGAACGCGCTCCACCGCCGACCGTGTCATTGGCCTCGACGACCAGCACGCTGCGGCCGGCGCGAGCAATGGTGATGGCGGCGGCCAGCCCGTTCGGGCCAGAGCCGACGACAACCGCGTCGTATCCCTGCGCATCGGTCACGCGGGGAGTATCGGGCTAGCGGACCTGGCGGACTCGGGCGTCACGGTTATCTGGTGATCGTATCGGCCAAGTTGGACCCCGCTTGGCCGCCATCTTGCCTGCGAGGATCAGTGGATGATCCAAGCGGTGAACGAGCCGCAGCAACACGGCCGATAGGATCGCCCCGTGATCGCGGACGGGGCGCCCGTCGACCACATCGGTCAGGCGCCGGATGGACCCTCGGCGTAGAGCTCGTCCGCGTAGCACCAGCGCCAGTCCTCGCCGGGCTCGACGGATTGCACGGCCGGATGGCCTTCCCCGCGGAAGTGAGCGCTGGCGTGACGGTTCGGCGACTGGTCGCAGCAGCCGACGTGCCCGCAGCTCAGGCACATACGGAGGTGGACCCACTCGCCGTGGATCTGAAGGCACTCGTGGCAGCCGTCGTCGGACGCGGTGACGGTTACCGGCCCGACGACGTGCTCGCAGGTCTCGTCTTCGATGGTCACGCTGGAATAGTAATCGTCCGCTCCTCGGTGCCGCGCAGGAGGGTCACCTCCAGCGCAGCGTCGGCCGCCAGCGAGCCCATCGCGTCGAAGAGGTCGTCGCCGCTGGTGACCGGACGGCCCGCGGCGGCCACGATCAGGTCGCCCTCGGCGAGGCCGGCTTTCGCCGCGGGCGAGTCATCCTCGACCTCCCGGACGAGCAGGCCGTCGCGCTCATCCAGGCCCACCGCCCGGCGTAGCTGGCGCGCGACGTGCGCGGGAGCCAGGCCCACGCCCAGCCGCCGCGGCGTCGGGGCCTCACCACGACCGAGCGCAGCCACCCGGTCGCGCAATGCCGCATCGGCAGCGATCGCCTGGTAGAAGCCGTTCCCGAGTCGGTTGGTGTTGATGCCCAGCAGGGCGCCGGAGCCGTCGACGATCGGGCCTCCGCTTGAGCCCGGCAGCAGGGGAGCGGTGTGCTCCACCGCGCCTGCCACTCGTCGTCCCCGCGGGCCGCGGAACGAGCGCCCGACGCCCGACACGAAGCCGAAGGTCACGCGCACGCCGTGCCCGGCAGGATTGCCAATGGCCACCACCGGCGAGCCGATGCCGAGTGCCGAGCCGTCGCCCCAGGCGATCGCCGGCGCATCCTTGGTCTCGACGCCCACGACGGCCAGGTCGCCGTCCGCATCGGCGCCGAGCACCTTGCCCTCCGCCTCGGTGCCGTCGCCGAAGAAGACGCTCACCTCGTCGCCGTGCAGGTTGTGGGCGTTGGTCAGCACCTTGCCCTTCTCGATCACCACGCCGGAACCGCCGCGCCAGCGGTTGCCGATGCCCACCGTTGATGCCCCCGCCGTCTGCGCGATCCCCGAGATCGCCTTGCCCAGGTCGTCGATCGGACCCATCGGTCCATCCTCCGTTTGCTGCTTGCTGGTAGTGTGTGACTTGCAATGTGCAAGTTACACCTCTCGGGTGGGCTGTCAAGCCCGATGGCGTACGATCCGCGCATGGCCTCCTCCGACTCGCCGCTCGCCGCCGCGTTGGAGCGGGTAGGGGACCGATGGAGCCTGCTGGTGGTGGAGGCGCTGCTCCCGGGACCGCGCCGCTTCAACGAGCTTTCCGAGGCGGTCGCAGGCATCGCCCCGAACATCCTCTCCGACCGACTACGCCGCCTCGAGGCTGTTCGGGTGATCCGCGCCACGCCCTACTCGCAGCGGCCGCCGCGCTTCGTCTACGAGCTCTCCGACGAGGGCGCGGAGCTGGCCGGCGCGCTGCGCCTGCTCGCGGACTGGGGCTCGCGCGTCGCACGCGACGCCGAGCCGATGCGCCACGCCGCCTGCGGCACCCCGCTCGAGGCGCGCTGGTACTGCCCCACCTGTGCCCGGGCCGTCGAGAGCGCCGAGGCCGACGAGGTGAGATACGTCTAGGTCACCCGGTTGCGCTGCCGCGCGACGGATATCGTCGGTGACGATCATCCAGCACCGATCAGGTCAGTTCTGCGCTGCCTGATCGTCGCCCGCGATGGCGCGACGCCGGAAGGGCGCCTCCGGCGCTGATGGATCGCCATCGGCGATAACTGGTCGACCGTTACGCTTTGATGGATGACCAGGTTCCTGCCTGAGCTCGACGCCAACGGCTGGCGGCTGATGGCCGCCAAGCTGTTCCGCGGCTTTGCCTTCGG
>DASQFY010000006.1:0-21201 GCA_035632895.1 Candidatus Dormiibacterota bacterium | reverse complement strand
AAGTCCTCGGTCACGAAGACCTCGTCCGCTCCGACCTCGGCCGCGAACCGGGGCACCTCGTCGGCGGGATCGCCCCGCCGCACGACGAGCGCGCCGCCCGTCCTCTGCGCGAGCTCCTCGAGGCACCCGAAGAGGTAGGCGATCCGTGGGGCACCCGAAGGACCGAGCAGGGCGGGGTCGAGCACGAACAGCGGCGCCACCTCGTCGGCGGCGCTCAGTGCCGCCAGCAGTGCGGGGTGGTCGGCGAGGCGCAGGTCGCGGCGGAACCAGAGGACGGAGGTGGTCATCGCCCAACCCTGCCCACACCGAGCGCGGTACCGGACCTCAGTCGGCGAGTCAGTCGTCGAGGCGGAGGGCCGAGACGAACGCCTCCTGGGGGACCTCGACCCGTCCGATGTTCTTCATCTTCTTCTTGCCCTCCTTCTGCTTCTCGAGGAGCTTGCGCTTGCGGGTGATGTCGCCGCCGTAGCACTTGGCCAGCACGTTCTTGCGCATCGCCCGAATCGTGTCGCGGCTGATGATATGGGAACCGACCGCCGCCTGGACCGGAACTTCGAACAGCTGGCGCGGGATCAGCTCCTTCAGCTTGTCCACCAGCCCTTTCCCGACGCGGAAGGCGTTGGACCGATGGACGATCAGGGAGAGCGCGTCGACCGGCTCGCCATTGACCAGGATGTCCAGCTTCACGAGCTCGCCCGGCCGGTACCCGAGGTACTGGTAGTCGAGGCTCGCGTACCCGCTGCTGCGGCTCTTCAACAGGTCGTAGAAGTCGATGATCAGCTCGGCCAGCGGCATCTCGAAATGCAGATTGACACGCTTCGGGTCGAGGTACTCCATGGTGCCGAAGTCGCCGCGCCGGGTGGTGACCAGCTCCATGATCGGGCCGATGTAGTCGGATGGCGTGATCACCTGGGCCGCCACCCACGGCTCACTGATCGCTTCGATATCGCCGGCGCCCGGCATCTGCGCCGGGTTGTCGACCACCAGCTCATCGGTTCGGTTGAGGCGCTTGACGCGATACTCGACCGATGGGGCGGACGCAATCAGCTCGAGGTCGAACTCGCGCTCGAGCCGCTCCTGCACGATCTCCATGTGGAGCAGCCCCAGGAAGCCGCAGCGGAAGCCGAAGCCGAGTGCCGCACTCGACTCGGGCTCGTAGACGAAGCTCGCGTCGTTGAGGTGCAGCTTGTCGAGGGCGTCGCGCAGCAGCGGGTACTCGTCGCCGCGCATCGGGTAGATGCCGGCAAAGACGAGCGGCAGGGCCTGCTTGTAGCCAGGCAGTGGGGCCGAGGCCGGCTTGTCCGCATCGGTCAGGGTGTCGCCCACCCGCGCCTCTGCGATGCTCTTCAGGCCCGACGCCACGTAGCCGACCTCGCCGGCTGTCAGCCGCCGGGTCGGCACCGGTCCCGGCCGAAAGTAGCCGAGCTCCAGGATGTCGCTCTCCGCGCCGGTCGCCATGAACCGAACGCGCTCGTGGTCGTGCAGGGTGCCGTTCGCCACTCGGACGTAGGAGACCACCCCTTTGTACGGGTCGTAGTGGCTGTCGAAGACGAGCGCCTGAAGCGGAGCAGCTGAGTCCCCCTTCGGCGGCGGAATGCGCCGGACGATGGCCTCCAGGATCTCGGCCACGCCCGTCCCCTCCTTGGCGGAGGCCAGGATCACGTCCTCGCGCGGGATGGCGAGCGTCTCCTCCAGCTCGCCCAGCACCATCTCGGGGTCGGCGCTCGGCAGGTCGATCTTGTTGACGACCGGGATGATGACGAGCTTTTGCTCCAGCGCCAGGTGGACGTTGGCGAGCGTCTGCGCCTCGATCCCCTGGCTGGCGTCGACCACCAGGATCGCGCCCTCGCAGGCCTGCAGCGAGCGGCTCACCTCGTAGGTGAAGTCGACGTGGCCAGGGGTGTCTATGAGGTTCAGGGCGTACGTCTGGCCGTCGCTCGCGTCGTACTGCAGCCGCACGGCGCGAGCCTTGATGGTGATCCCCTTCTCGCGCTCCAGCTCCATGGAATCGAGCACCTGGCTCGTCATCTGGCGCGGGTCGATGGTGTGGGTCGCCTCCAGCAGCCGGTCGGCGAGCGTGCTCTTGCCGTGATCGATGTGCGCGACGATGCTGAAGTTACGGATGCGCTCCGGGGGGATCACGGGGCGGAAGTCTAGCCCAGACCGATAGGGGCGCTGTGGGGCCTTGGCGAGAGGCGCGTCCCTACCGGAACTGTGCGCCCCATGCACAACCTGGAGGAGGAACGCCTCGTGGGGCGTCCGCGGCGGGCCTTCCTCCGCCGAACCGTGCGGCGCACGCACAGTTTGGAGTGGAACGGCTCCCATCGCCTCGTGTGAGGAGCTTCCTCCGCTGAATCGTGCGCCCGACGCAAACTCTCGAGGGAGAGACGTCCTACCGGAAAGGCGACCGCTACCGGCCGGCTAGGGTGCGGAGGACGGGGAGGGTGCTGGAGCGGCCGGCCTGGGGCCGACCTCGGTGACACCGTTCACGGCCGAATAGTGGCTGAACCAGGTGTTCTCCCAGATGATGTCGCCGGAAGCGTCGCGGACCCAGCGCGTCACCACGGCGTCGAAGCCGTCGTGCGGGTACTCGACGCGCTTACTGGTGCCCGGCGCCAGGCTGGAATTCACCACGGTCGTCTCGCGGGCGGAGCGTGCATTGCTGGTACTCGGTGCCGAGAGGGCCACGGTGCGCCCGTCCGGCACGCCCCAGATGTCGAAACGCACGAAGCCATAGCCCGTGTACGACCGGATGACGATCGGGTGCGCGGTGTCATTGCGGAACGTGATGTTGTCTTCGTACGTATCGCTCTGAAAGACGGTCGCATCCAGGCCCACCGGATAGCGGGAGATGTAGTAGTAGTGGTTGTTCCGGGCGCCGATCTCCAGGCCGGCCCGCATGGCGGCGTTGAAGATGGTCGTCGAGGTTGAGCACATGCCGCCCCCCAGGGCGCCGTTCGCCACGCTGCGACCGTTGATGATCGCGCCGCCGGAGCCATAGCCCCGTGCCGTCGTGACTGGTCCGATGGCCCTCCACCAGTCGAACCACTCGCCGGGCGCGATGACCTGCTTGTCGATGTCCCAGGCGGGGATGCTGATGTTGGCGCCCCAGAAGTTGCCCACAACGACCTCGTAGTAGGTCGTCCAGGACGAGAGCCGCTGCATCTTCGACGCTGCGGCTTCGGCCGCCTCGGTCGACAGCGGCGGCTGGGTCGTCACCAGCCCAAGACTGGCCACCGGCTTGAGCGACCCACCGGCCCTGCCCTCCAACGCCGTGACGACGGACTGGATGCTGCCGTCCACGTCGAGCGCGCGCCCCGTTACGCCCGGCGTCACCCCGCTCACTCCATTCGCGTTCCAGATGAAGCCCGCGTTTGCCGGTTCGCGATCGACCTTCGCGGAGTAGGTCTCCAGGATCGCGGCCAGCGCCACCTCGTCGACGACCGGAGCAAACGCGCCGTCTGCGCCGCGTTCGAAGCCGAGCAGCCCGACGATGGCGTCAATGCCCAGCGCGAACGTTTCGTCCCCCGTCTGAAGCGCCAATGGGCTGGCGCTCATCCAGCGGGCAGAACTGGCAGCTGCCTGCGCATCGGCGGTGCTCACATCCGGTTCGATGGGGATCGTTGCGAGCGTGATCGTCGCGGGACCAAGGTCTGACCGCGAGGCGGCGTCGATCAATGCGTGGCGCAACGCGTCGCGATCGACGCGGGCACCGTCCGCCGCCGGCGTCACCTCGAAGCCATTGGCCGTGTCATACCTGACGCCGGCGTTGACCGGCGCGGCGTTGAACCTGGCGGCCAGGTCGCCGACCACCCGGTTGATCGTGGCGGTGTCCGCCGCGCGGGCCGTGAAAGGCAGGCTGGTCTCACGCGCCAGGGTCTGCAGGCGCGCCACGCCATCGGTCAGCGGGTTGCCGTCGCGGCCGACGCCGAACGCGGCGTCCACCATCGCCTCCACGTGGTAACCGCGACCGATGTCCGCGTACGGCACCTCGACCGGCGTTCCATCAACGACCACCGTGACCGCGCCGCCGGCGAGCGACGGAAGCTCGGCCTGGAGACGCGCCGCCGCTGCGCCGCGATCCAGCCCGGCGACCGATATGCCGGCGACCTGCACGCCGGGCAGGATGCGACCGTCGTGCTGGGCCGCCACGCCAAGGGAGACGCCGAGCATCCCGAAGAAGCCGACGGCCACGGTCCCGATGAACCCGACCAGCAGCCCGCGACGAGGCGGGCCCGGCGTGAAGAAAGTGCGTGGGTTGGCGAGGGTTGCGGTGGTCATGCTCTCCAGGAGCCAGCGCACCCGCAGACTGCGGCGGTATTGCGGTGATGTCGACCGATGGGCACGCTGGACCCTCCCTGAGACGCCTCACAGGGGCGTCACGTTGCAGCGCCGATCGCGGGCGGCGGGCGCCACATCGGTGATTCTCGCGGATTGGGTGGACCGTGTCGAGTGGCCCTTCCGGCGCAGGACGGCCCGGGACCCTTCGCGATGGCCGGCGATCGGACCGATGCTATACTCGCCACCCGAGGCGCCGCGCTCCGCTGGCGCTCGTTTTCATGCTCACCCCAACGCTGAGGACGACCCGTGGCACGAAAGTCTCGAACCTGGAAGGGCGCACGCACGCCCCAGGCCCTGAAACGCGTCCGCCAGGAGCTGCGACGCCGCGCCATCAACCGGCGCGCTCGAAGCGAGGCCAAGACATTGGTGCAGCAGGCCACCAACATCGCGCTCGGTCGCGCCGAGGGCGACGGCCCGCTGGCGATCGCCGCGGCGATCAGCGCGCTCGACAAGGCGGCCGAGAAGGGGATCCTGCATCCCAACAACGCCGCCCGGCGAAAGAGCCGCCTGATGGCGAAGGCAAACGCCGCGCACCTGCTCGACACCGTCGAGGCAGAGGGACCGATCGCCTCGAGGAAGAAGTCGGCGGCCACCAAGACGGCGCAGCGCAAGAAGGTGGCTGCGTCCAAGGCCTCGAAGGCCGCGGCCGCAAAGGCCGCCGATCGCCCGCGCACCGCCGCGGGCAAGGCGAAGGTGGCCGTCACTCGGGCGACGCGCGAGTCGGCCGCGGCTCGTCGCCGCGCCCAAACCGACGAGCCGGACGAGGCTCCCCCCGAGAGCTGACCGCTGCCCAGCATGGACGCGCCGCCGGCCCACATCGCTTCCGTCAACGTCTCGCCTGGCGGCGTGCCGAAGCTGCCGACCGATGGCGCGTGGGTCGGGCGGATGGGCCTGGCGGGCGACGGGCACAACGAGCCAGAGCCCTCGCATGGCGGCCCCGACCAGGCGGTGTGCCTGTACTCGATCGAATCGATCGACCGCGTGGCAGCCGATGGGCACTCCGCCTTCCCCGGCGCGTTCGGCGAGAACCTGACCCTGGAGGGAATGGAGCTCGTCACGCTCACCAGCGGCGACCGGCTGGCGATCGGCGACGATGGGCTCGTCATCCAGCTCACCAAGCGCTCGGAGCCGTGCCAGACGATCGCCCACTGGTTCGTCGATCGGCGGATCGCGCGCATCGGCAGCCCCACGCACCCCGAGGACGCGCGCTGGTATGCCCGGGTCCTGCACGAGGGCCCGGTCCGTGCGGGCGATCGGGTAGAACGCCTGGCGGGCTAACGGTCTAGCGGTAGGCCGCGAAGGCGCGCCGACCCGCGTACGCTGCCGCGTCGCCCAGCTCCTCCTCGATCCGCAACAACCGGTTGTACTTCGCGATCCGCTCGCTGCGGCTGACGCTGCCGGTCTTGATCTGGCCGGTGTTGAGCGCCACCACGAGGTCAGCGATGGTGGTGTCCTCCGTTTCACCGGACCGATGGCTGACGACCGCCGTCCAGCCGGCGCGCTGCGCCATCTCGACCGCCTCCAGCGTCTCGGTCAGGGTGCCGATCTGGTTCAGCTTGATGAGGATGCTGTTCGCGCTGCGCTCGCGAATGGCCCGCGCCAGCCGCTCCGTGCTGGTCACCAGCAGGTCGTCGCCCATGATCTGGATCCTGCCACCGAGTCGCGCCGTGAGCGCCGCCCAGCCGTCCCAGTCGTCCTCGGCCAGCCCGTCCTCCAGGCTGACGATCGGGTAGCGCTCGAGCCAGTCCGCCCAGAAATCGATGAGCTCGGCCGAACTGAGCGTCCGGCCCTCGCGGACGAGCGCGTAGGCGCCGTCGGAGTAGAGCTCGGTGCTTGCCGGGTCGAGCGCGATCGCGACCTGCTCACCCGGCACGTAGCCGGCACGTTGGATCGCTTCCAGCACGGCTGCGACCGCCGCCTCGTTCGACTCGAGGCTGGGTGCATAGCCGCCCTCGTCGCCGACCGTGATGGCGAAGCCGCGCTCGTGGAGGAGCGCGCCGAGCGCGTGGAACGTCTCTGCCGCCCAGCGCAGCCCCTCGCGGAACGTTGGCGCGCCGAGCGGGGCGATCATGAACTCCTGGAAGTCGGTCGAGTCGATGGCGTGCTTGCCGCCGTTCAGGATGTTCACCAGCGGCACGGGCAACACCCGAGCGGATGCGCCACCCAGGTACCGGTAGAGTGGAACGCCCAGCCCTTCAGCCGCGGCGTGCGCCACGGCCAGCGAGACACCGAGCAGCGCATTGGCGCCGAGGCGACCCTTGTTCGGCGTGCCATCCAGGTCGATCAGCAGGCGGTCGACGGTCACCTGGTCGACCGCGTCGGTGCCGACCAGCTCCGGGCGGATCGTTTCGTGGACGTTCCGGACCGCGGTGAGCACACCCTTGCCGCCGTAGCGGCCAGGGTCGTCGTCGCGGAGCTCGACCGCCTCATGGGCCCCGGTCGATGCGCCCGACGGGACAATGGCGCTACCCATCGCCCCACCTTCGAGGAAGACTTCCACCTCCACCGTCGGGTTGCCGCGCGAGTCGAGCACCTCGCGGCCGATCACGTCCTCGATCAGGGTGCTCATCGCCGAGCCGATACCGGCGCTACCTCCACCGGGATCGCCCCCATCGGCGCGTTGACATCCAGCAGGGCGGCGACGCCGGGCAGGGTCTTGCCCTCCACGAACTCGAGCGAGGCGCCACCGCCGGTGCTGATGTGGCTCATCTGGTCCGCCAGCCCGAGCCGCTCGACGGCGGCGACCGAGTCACCGCCACCGACCACGGTGACCACTCCCTTGGCCGTGCGCCCTGCCAGGAACGTGGCGATCGCGTTCGTGCCCTCCGCGAAGGGAGCCACCTCGAAGATTCCCATCGGTCCATTCCAGAAGACGGTCCTGGCCTTGGCCAGATGCTCCGTGAAGGCGGCGACGGTGTCCGGACCGATGTCCACGATGCTCCAGTCCTTCGGCACCCCGCCCACCGGCACCACTTCGCGCTGCGAGCGCGGGTGCACCTGGGCGGCCACCACTGCGTCGGTCGGGAGCATGAGGCGCACCCGCTTGCGACGCGCCTCGCCCATGATCCGCTCCGCGTTCTTGAGCTGCTCGGTTTCGACCAGGCTCTTGCCCAGCGCATACCCCTTGGCAGCCAGGAAGGTGTTCGCCATCCCGCCCCCGACCAGGATTGCCTGGCAGCGCGCCAGCAGGGCCTCCAGGACTTCGAGCTTGTCCGACACCTTGGCGCCGCCGATGATCGTGTGGAACGGCCGTGGCGGCCGCTCCACCAGGCGCGACAACGCGCTCAGCTCGCGCTCGAGCAGGAGCCCCGCCACTGCCGGCAGGAAGTGCGTGATTCCCTCCGTCGACGCATGAGCACGGTGCGCAGAGCCGAACGCATCGTTGACGTAGACGTCGGCCATCTCGGCCAGCGCCTTCGCGAAGGCCGGATCGTTGGCCTCCTCCTCGGCGTGGAAGCGCAGGTTCTCGAGCAGCAGCATGTCGCCGGGCCGCAGCTTCTCGACCGCGGTCGTGACACCCGGCCCCAGCGCGTCGCCGGTCATGCGCACCGGGCGGCCGAGGAGCTGGCCGAGGCGATCCGCGACCGGCTTCAGGCGAAGCGCGTCGTTCACCTTGCCCTTTGGGCGACCGAGGTGGCTGGCGAGCACCACGCTGGCGCCCTGCTCCAGCAGGTAGATGAGGGTCGGCAGGCTGGCGCGGATGCGGGTGTCATCAGTGATCCGCCCGTCATCGAGTGGGACGTTGAGATCCGCCCGCAGAAAGACGCGCTTGCCGCGGACGTCGATGTCGCGAACGGTCTTCTTGTTCATGCCTGCCATTCGGCTAGAGCCGGTCGGCCATGAATCTCGCCAGATCGGCGACCCGACAGCTGTAGCCCCATTCGTTGTCGTACCAGGCCACCACCTTGAGCAGGTTCTCGCCGGTGACCAGCGTCGAGTCGGCATCCACGATGCTCGATCGGTCATCACCCTTGAAGTCCATGCTGACCAGCAGTTCTTCGGTGTAGCCCAGCAGTCCGCGCATCGGGCCATCCGCCGCTGTGCGCAGCGCAGCGTTGGCATTCTCCACGCTCACCGGCCGAGTGGTGATCGCCACGAAGTCGATGACGCTGACCGTCGCCGTCGGTACCCGCAGGGCGAAGCCGTCGAACCTGCCCTTCAGCTCAGGGATCACGAGCGCCAGGGCACGGGCAGCGCCGGTGCTGGTGGGGATGATGTTCTGGCCAGCGCTCCGGGCACGACGCAGGTCCTTGTGGAAGACGTCGAGCACGTTCTGGTCGTTGGTGTAGGAGTGGACGGTCGTCATCAGGCCGCGCTCGATGCCGAAGCTGTCCCAGACCACCTTGGCCGGCAGCGCCAGCCCGTTGGTGGTACATGACGCGTTGCTGACGACGTGGTGCCGTTCGGAGTCGTAGGTCGCCTCGTTGACCCCGAGCACGATCGTGACGTCCTCGTTGGTGGCCGGCGCGCTGATGATCACCTTGCGGGCACCCGCATCCAGGTGGGCCTTCGCCTTCGTGGCGTCCGTGAAGATGCCGGTCGACTCGATCACGACCTCCACGCCGAGGTCCTTCCAGGGCAAGGCGGCGGGATCCTTCTCGCTGAAGGCCTTGATGACGTGCCCGTCAACCGTGATCTGGCCGTCGCCGGCGCTCACCTCGCCGGGGAACCGGCCGTACGTCGAGTCGTACTTGAACAGGTGCGCGTTCGTTGCCGTGGGCGCGAGGTCGTTGATCGCGACGACCTCGAGCCGCTCCGGATGCCGCTCGAGCATGGCCTTCAGGGTCTGGCGACCGATGCGGCCGAATCCGTTGATACCGATGCGGGTCACGCCGGGCTCCTCATCTGTCCATGCCGGTAGGCGGGATCATGCAGTCGTTCATTGACGATCGGCAGCGAGCCGACCAGCGAAACGTCGTCGCCGTGCTCGGACAGCACCAGCCGGACGCGCCGCGACGGGGTCGGGAAGGCGCGGCGATCGATCTCGTCGCGGATCGCTTCGAGGATTGTGGGCCGGTGCAGGGCGATGCTGCCGCCCACCACGATCACCTCCGGATTGAGCACGTTCACGAGGCTGGCGCACATGGCGCCGATGGCGGTCCATGCGCGAGCCAGCACAGCGCGGCAGGCGGCGTCGCCGTCGTCGGCTGCACGGGCCACCAGCTCGGCGCTCACGTGCTCCGGATCGCTCACCAGCGCAGCCAGCCCCGGCGCCGCGCCCTGGGCGAGGAGGGCGCGCGCCTCGCGGGCGATGCCGGTGCCGGAGCCGATCGCCTCGGCATGCCCGGGCGCACCGTCACCGCACAGCGGGCCGTCGAGCTCGACGGTCATGTGGCCGACCTCACCGGCGGTGGCGTCCTTGCCGGTCAGCGGCTGCCCGCCGAGCACGATGCCGCCGCCGACGCCGGTGGAGACCGTGACGTAGATCACGTCGTCCGCGCCTCGGGCCGCCCCATGCCGCCATTCGGCCATCACCGCCACGTTCGTGTCGCGCTCCAGGAAGGCGGGGAGGCCGGCCGACGCCTCGACCCGTTCGACGAGCGGCACGTCCCGCCAGCCGGCGAGGTTCGGCGGGGCGACGACAACGCCCTGCCACGGGTCGAGCGGACCAGGCGAGGAGATCCCGATGCCGACCGGATCGGGAAGGTCGGCGGCGCGCGCGTCGGCGCGGACTTCGGAGGCTAGGCCGCAGATACGCTCGATCACGGCGTCGACGCCCTCCTCGTCGTTGGTGTCGACCGCACGGCGGCATGCCACGACAAGGGTGGGGCTGACGTGCGCAGCGCGAATGCGGGTGCCGCCGAGGTCGATCGCCAGGATCGGCTTGCCGGCTGGCTCATCCACGGATGGCCGCATTGTACCGCCCGCCTGAACACGATGGCCGCCCGGCGGCGGCCATCGTTCGGTTTCCCTTCGATGGCACGCGGCCGGACGGCCGACGTGTGAATCCTGGTCCGATCGTCTCCGACGCGCGCCGGAACGATCGGTCGAGAACGGCTAGATCGTGGTTGTCAACCGCCGATCTTGAACATCTTGGTTCCGCAGACCGGGCAGATGCCCTGAGTCGCGGGCTTGCCGTTCTTCATCGTGATCCTGCGCTCATCTCGCATGTCGCGCTTGGCCTTGCACTTGACGCAGTAGGCATTGGTTGCCATCGGTTGATTGCCTCCTTCTCCGGCATGAGCGCCGGGTCTGCGGTTACTGCTCCCCGCCTCGCTTGCCGATCAACGAGGACCAGCGTGCACGGGGATCGCTGTCCTGCCCCAGGTCCATCTCCCAGAGTAGGTGGATGCCGGCCAGTCCGGCATCGATACAGCGTGCCTCCGCGGCCTCCTTCGCCGCGCCTTCGAGGAAAGTGCCATCGACCCGCTGTGCGTAGGCCGCACAGACCGTGCCGGCTCGGAGCCCCGCCAGGCCCGCCAGCACGAAGAGTGCCGACGACTCCATCTCGAGGTTCGCGACGCCTTGGCGCCGCAGCTCCTCCGCGAGATCAGGATAGCGAACTGGGAGCGTGCGCATCTGCCTTCCCTGCGGAGCGTAAAAGCCACTCGCCGTGGCGGTGAGCCCAACGTGGTAGGTGAAGCCCAGCTCGCGGCAGGCTGATTCGAGCGCCCAGACGACGTCGCGATGCGCGATGGCGGGGTATCCGGGGTGGACGTAGAAGTCGGTCGTGTTCTCGAGACGCACCGCCCCGATCGAGATCACGAGGTCACCCAGACCGATCTCCGGCTGCAGCGCACCGCTCGAGCCGACCCGCACGAACGTGGGTCGATCGGTGATCTCCATCACCTCGGCGAGCACGATCTCGACGTTGTCGGTGCCCATCCCGGTTGACATCGCCGAGATGGGCATGCCGCGGTACGAACCGGTGGCGGTCGTGATCTCGCGATTGCTGCGCTCGATCTCGATCGAGTCCCAGCGTCCCGCCACCTTCGCCACGCGGCCGGGATCGCCCACCAGCACGATGTACTCGGCCAGCTCGCCACGTTCGAGGGCGATGTGGTACTGGCGGTCGCCGGTGGTCGGTCGATCGGCATGCGTGACGTCGCTCACGAAGCGGCAGCCCCTCCTGGTGCGAGCGTGAACCCGGTCAGGTCGGCGGGAGTATACGCCCGCGATCCGAGGGCGACGTGCTCGGTCTGCTAGCGTCAGCGCCCGTTCCGTCGAGCACGGTGAGCGGGACGAGCCGCATCGCGGGGTCTGGCGCAGGGCTCGACCTCGCCCATGCGGGCGGCGGATCATCCGTGACCTGGTTCGGCTGAGCCCGGCCCGATGCCACCTGCAGTCGACTGCGCCAACCCGGCGGCAGGACCAGCCAGCCCGCCGCCAGCAGCATCAGCCCCGCGACCAGTAGCGCGGCCCCGCCCGCCGCCGGTCCGTCGTCTACGGGCGCTCGGGTCGCAGTCGCCTCCCCAATCACGATGGTCGGCGCCGAGGCCGTGGGAACCGCGCGGGTGAGCTGCGGCGCCGGCAAATCTACCCGGTCGACACCAGCTGCCAGCGACCCTCCGGACGCGCCGAATCGATCTCCGACAGGCGTGCCCGATCCCCGGGACGCACCGCCGTCGTTCGCAACCGGCTGCGCCAAAACGCGGACGTCGGCGGCTACCCGTGGCCAGATGCGATAGCCGCGGCTCGGCTGCTGACCGGTCGTCTCCTGGCCCAGCACGCCGGCCACCTCGACCCAGGCGCCGGGAACCAGGCCGGCTGACGTCACCGCGGCACGCGTCGAGAGGAAGATACGCATCGGACCGGACCCGTCGTCGATCTCGAAGTATCGGTTCCCTGCGCTGGTGCTCTGCACCTTGCCCGTCAGGGCTCCGCGGGTGACGACCAGGAGCGCCTCCTGATCCTCGCCGAGTCGGCCGGTCGCGACCCTGCGCGAGCTCGGCTCCGCCTGGTGACCGAGGCGCACCGGCTGCGCGGTGACGCGCAGGCTCAGCATCCCGGCTTTCGTCGAGCGCGTGCCGGACAGCTCGACCATCTCACCTCGCGCCAGCGAGCCGGCGTCATCGCCGAGCCGGATCAGGATGCCGCCCGAGGCGTCCTGGATCGCAGCGCTGCCGGGCTCGGTCAAGCCTAAAGGCAGGGTGACGACACCGCGCACGCGCACCCGCTCGCCGCTGGCAGCCTGCCGCGCGCTGGCGACCGACACGAGGCGCGGTGACGGGTAGGCACTTGGCGAGGCGCCAGGCGACGAGGGATCCGGCGTCGGCGAACTGGCCGGCGGAGGCACGACGAGCCGGATGTCCTCCTTGTCGCGAGGCTGTACGCGGTAGCCGGCGACGCCACTGCCCGTCGAGTCACGCTGCCCGACGACGCCCCACAGCGTGATCGTGGCGCCGCGCTCCCAGGCACCGGTGTCGACGCCGCTGGCGGAGCTCACGACGACGCGGGTTGATCCACTGCCGTCATCCAGGTCAAAGGCGAGCCCGCCGCTCAACGCCGTTGCCCCCGAGGCCACCAGCCCGGTGATGACCACCAACCGGCCTTCAAGCGCCTCACCGATCGTCCCGGTCGTTGCCGGGACCGGTATCGGGTCTGGCGCCGTGGCAAGTACGGTGACGTCCGCCACCACGGCGCGCAGGGTGCGCTGGTGGAAGCGGTCATCGAGGGTGCCTGTGGCGCGCAGCAGAACCCCGCGCGGGAAGCTCCCGTCGCTGACCAGCAGGGCGATCCCACCGGTGTCGTCGGCCACGTACCCACCCCCGTCGGCGAAGGTGCCATCCGTCAGCGAGACGGCCTCGGTCGTCGCCAGGCTGCCGTCCGGTTGCGTCCGCGCCTCGACCACGCTGACAACCAGCGGCGCTGGAGTTGGTGTGGGCTGCGCCGAGCTTGCCGTGGCTGTGGGTGAAGCCACTGCCGTGGGAGTCGGGGTGGCCGCCGGCGTCGGCGCGATCGTCGGAGCCGGTGTCGGATCGCCGGATGGGCTTGGCTGTGGCGTGCTGGACGGGACCGATGGCGATCCCGAGTTCTGTGGATCGGGTGCCTCGCGCTCGACGAAGTCGACCTGGTTCTGATCGGTGTCCTGTGACGATCCCGCCACCCCGCCGGGGAGACGCTCCAGGGATCGGCCGGCCGCGGGTGCCGCTGCCGGTGCGCTCTCGAGCCATATGTTGGCGGCGGAACCCCACCCAACCGCGTCGACAGCGGTCGTCGCTCCCAGCACGCGCAGGGCAAGGCTGCCGCCGGTCGCAGCTAGCCCGTTCGCATAGGTCAGGTCCGCGATGGTGGAGTACGGCCCCGCCTCGTTGGCGATCAGCAGATGACCGCCCGGCGGCACTTCCGCAGCACCAGCCGGCCATGCGGCCTTGCGCGTGATGGTGGCGCCGCTGGCCGAGACGTAGATCAGCTCGAGTCCCTCGGTCGGCAGGCCGACGGGCGCCGGGTTGTAGATCTCGACGAACTCATCCGAAGCGCTGGCGCCGCCGGTCACGAGCTCGCTCAGCAGCAGGTGACCCACCGCGGCCGGCGCCGGCTGCGCGAAAGGTCCTCCCGAGGATCCACCCGTTCCGGCATCCGGAGCCGCCAAGGCGGTTGGCAGGAGCGAGGCCACAAGGGTCAACGCTGTGGCGATGGCGGTCAGCCCGCTGCGACGGGCGGCGGCTGCAGAGACGAAGCGAGCGGACACGCGGGACCTCCAGGGAGGGCGCAGGCGGCCAACGAGCGGGGCGGAGCGTGCCGAATTGCCTCGTATCGGTCGCTTACCGGACGCTTATCGAACGGACGGCCGTTGCTCGCGACTGGTCGCGTACAATCGCCGCCCATGTCGAACCGAAGCAGCCGCATCGCTGCCGCAAGCCGCGCGGAGGCACGCCGTCGAGCGCGATACCTCGCGCAGGGCCGGGATCCCGCCGAGGGCGACGAGCCCGAATCCGATCCAGCCCCCGTCGAATCGGCGACGGCCGGCCGCGGCGCCTTCCTCTCCCGCCTCTTCCCGCCCGCTCCGCCCCTGCCGGGCAAGCCCGATCCGCTGGCCGGATTTGGTTACACGGGACCGCTGCGGGGCGTGGTGGCGTCTTTCTACCTGCTCGGTCGCCATCCGCTGAACTGGGTCGCCCCTGGTCTGATTTGGGCGCTTGCCAGGCTGGTGACCGACAACTCCCTGATCGGTGTGTTCGCCTCGCTAATCTCGTTCGGCGCCCTGATCGGCGCGGGCTGGATTGGCTGGCAGCGACCGTGGCTGTTCGGGCTGGCGGCGTCCATCGTCGGGATGCTCATCTTCGCCGGCATCGGCACGGTCCTCCTGGCGGGCCGGCCGAACGTGCCCTACACGGGCGGCCAGCTGTTCCTCGGCCTCCTCTACCAGGAGGGCTTCCAGCCGTTCTTCGGCGCGTTGGCCGGCTGGTACGGCGGCTACCTGCGCCGTCGCATTGCGGCGACGCCAGCCCAGGCTCGGGGTTCGCGTCGCCGCTGACGCTGGGCGGACCAGGGCGGCACGCAACTTGCACATTCTTCCGGCCAAGGCGTCATCGGGCTGACTCGGTCGGCACGAATGGAGCGGCCGTCGCCTATGGAAGCTCGGGCCGGCGGCGACATACCTGGCCACTCCCGCTGATCGTGCGACTGCCCGATGGCGCCTTTTCGTGGGACCGCCACGGGTCCGGAACCCTCCGTACCGGACTCGTGCGCGGTCCCACTCACGCGCTCGCCTAGCGCTGGTGCACCCCGGCCGCCTCGTGCGCGGCGTCCAGCGCCGCCTCGTAATCCGGCGCCAGGCCGAGCACCTCGCCCGTCGAGCGCATCTCGGGACCGAGAGCGGCATCGACCCCCGGCAGCCGCCAGAGCGAGCCGACCGGAGCCTTCACCGCCACGAGCGGGGCGTCAGGCGCCAGGCCAGGCAGCCAGCCCACCTCCGCCAGGCTGGCCCCGAGCGCGCAACGGACGGCCGCCGCCACCACGTCGCGCCCGGTCGCCTTGGCCACGATCGGCACCGTCCGGCTGGCCCGCGGATTCGCCTCGATCACCACGATGCGCTCGCCGGCTGCGATCATCTGCACGTTCAGGATGCCGCGCACGCCGAGCGCCAGCGCGACCTTGCCGGCCACCCCGGCCGCGCGCTCCTGGACGGCTCGCGCCACGGACTGCGGGGGCAGGACCGCGACCGAATCGCCCGAATGCACGCCGGGCGGATCGAGCTGCTCGAGGATGCCCGGCACGCACCAGTCGCTCCCGTCGCTGATGGCGTCCACGTCCAGCTCCACGCCAGCTCCCAGCTCGTCGACGCGCAGGGGCCAGCCGACCTCGGTTGCCAGCAGCTCGGCGAGGTCGTCGGCGGAGCGAAGGACCGCGATCCCCCGCCCGCCGATCACCCACGAGGGCCGCACGATGGCCGGGAGCCCGAGCGTGCGCAGCGCCGCCCGCAGCTCCTCCTCGTCTGCCGCCAGCCGGCCGGATGGTCCGTCGATGTTGAGCTCGTCGAGCAGCCGAGCGAAGCGCTGACGGTCCTCAGTCACCTCGATCGCCTCGGCGGTCAGGCCCGCGATTGGCACGTCGGCGTAGGCCAGGTCCTTGGCGAGGTCGATCGCCGTCTGGCCGCCGAAGGTCAGGACGACGTGAGGCGGCTCGCCCGTGAGGGCGCGCTCGTGGTCGATCACGTCCAGGACGCTCTCGGTGTCAAGCGGCTCGAAATAGAGGCGACTGCACGCGTCGTAGTCGGTCGACACCGTCTCGGGGTTGTTGTTGATGACCACCGCGTCCAGGCCGAGGTCACGAATTGCCCAGGCGGCCCGCACCGAGCAGTAGTCGAACTCGATCCCCTGCCCGATCCGTATCGGGCCGGAGCCGACCACGATCACGCTGCGACGGTCGGTGGGGGGCGCCACCTCCGGCATCGCGTACGAGGAGTAGAAGTAGGGCGTCTCGGCCGGGAACTCACCGGCGCAGGTGTCGACGCGCCGATAGGCGGGCGCGATCCCGGCCCGGACTCTTGCGCGCCGCACGGCTGCCGGCGGGACGCCCGACAGCGCCGCGATGTCGGCGTCCCCGAATCCGGCCAGCTTGGCCTCGAGCAGCGGCGCCCCCACGACGCGTCCTTCCGCCTCCAGCAGCTCGGCCAGCCGCTCGGTGAACCAGGGCGCGATCCCGGTGGCCTGGCTCAGAGCGGAGGCATCGGTCCAGCCATGGCGCAGCAGCGCCACCATCCGCCACAGGCGGGTATCGGTCGGGTTCAGAAAGGCCTCGAGGTCTGGCGGAGCCCGATGCGTGAGCCCCCACTCCGGGTCCTCCCACAACCAGCCGCGCCCACGCGGCTCGAGTGAGCGGACCGCCTTCAGCAGCGCTGGGCCGAACTCGCGGTCGATGGCCATCGCCTCGCCCGTTGCCTTCATCTGAACGCCGAGCGAGCGGTCGGCGCTCGGGAACTTGTCGAAGGGCCAGCGCGGCAGCTTGACGACGACATAGTCGACGGCGGGCTCGAATGCGGCGGAGCCGATGCCGGTCGCAGGGTTCGGCAGCTCGTCGAGGCGGCGGCCCAAGGCGATGAGCGCAGCAACGCGCGCGATCGGGTAGCCGGTCGCCTTGCTGGCCAGGGCGCTGGACCGGCTCACCCGTGGGTTGACCTCGATGACTCGGTACTCGCTTCCATCCGGCCGAACTGCCAGCTGGACGTTGCAGCCACCCTCCAGACGCAACGCGCGCACGATCTTCAGGGCGCAGCGGCGAAGCCGCTGGATGACCAGGTCGGGCAGGGTCTGGATCGGTGCCACCACGATCGAGTCGCCCGTGTGCACCCCCATCGGGTCGAGGTTCTCCATGCCGCAGATGGCGATGCAGGTGTCAGCCGCGTCACGCAGCACCTCGAACTCGATCTCGTACCAGCCCAGCAGCGAGCGTTCGACCAGCACCTGGCCGATCGGGCTCGTGCGCAGGCCCTCGCTGATACGCTCGCGCGCCTGGTCCTCACCGGCCGCGAAGCCGCCGCCACCGCCGCCCAGCGTGAAGGCCGGCCGGATGACGACCGGCGCCGCCAGCGCCCGCACGAAGCGCAGCCCATCCTCGACCGATTCCACCACCGCGCTCTCGGGCACCGGCTCGCCGATCCCGGTCACCAGGTCGCGGAACCCGCCGCGGTCTTCCGCCGCCCGCACCGCCACCAGGGGCGTGCCCAGCACCCGAACGTCGAAGCGGTCGAGCACGCCCGCATCGTCGAGTGCCACCGCCAGGTTGAGCCCCGTCTGCCCGCCGAGGGTCGGCAGCAGCGCATCTGGCCGGTGACGCTCGATCACCCCGGTCAGGTAAGCGAGCGATAAGGGGCCGATAAGCACCGTGCCGCCAACATCGGGATCGGTCATCACGGTGGCTGGGTTCGAGTTGACCAGGACGGTCTCGACACCTTCACCGCGAAGCGCCAGGCAGGCCTGCACCCCGGCATAGTCGAACTCGGCAGCCTGGCCGATCAGGATCGGTCCGGAGCCGATGACCAGGACCCGTCGCGGCGCCGTCACGAGGGGATCGCCTCGGCCGAGCGGCGCGCTTCCCAGATGGCAACGGCCGGAAGGGCGAGCACGACCGGTGCGAGCAGGGCGAAGTACGCGTACGTCGTCCAGCGGGCGCTGAGGAGCACGACGAGGAGCGCCGCCACTCCGGCGAGCAGCGCACCCGAGGGACGACGCAGCGGCAGCACAAGCAAGGCGAGCAGCGCGATCGCGCTGACCACGACGTTGAGGATGGTGGCAGGACCCTGGTCCCACGGCGTCCAGCCCATGCCCTGGGCAAACGCCCAGATGTTCCAGCCGTAGATGTCCTCGTGCACGCCCACGAAGCGAAAGAGGCCCTCGACGTACGTGACCGGGCCCTGGAGCAGGAACGGAATGGAGATCAGGAGCAGGATCGCCCCGGCGGCGGCAAGGTAGCGACGGGCGGGACGCCACCCATGCCGTCGAACGAGGTAGATGGCGAGCACCAGCACGAGCGGCAGCGCGATCTGCTTGCTGCTCACTGCCAGCGCCGCCCAGATGCCGGCCAGCATGAGGCTGGCGTCGTCCAGGCCGTGATCGATCGACCAGCCGAGAGCGATGATCGCGATCAGGACGAGGGCACCCACCCCCGTGTCGTTCGATCCGTCGGTCGCGAGCAGGACCAGGTTCGAGGCGCCGGCGTATATGGCCAGCGCAGGCAGCGCCGCCAGCCACGATACGGTGGTGCCGAGGGCCGCCAGGGCAACCATCGCGACGCCCGCCAGCACGAACTCGGTGAGCTGGACGCCGGCCAGGCCGGAGGCCGCGTACCCGGGCAGATGCACGAGCAGGGCGCCGGGCGGATATGGCATCGGCTGGCCGGCCGGGCGGGTCGCCTCGTAGAAGTGGTCGTACGGGTTGCCGCCGCCGAACCAGACCGCGATCGCCTCGTTGATGGCGGCGAGGACGTCCGAGGGCCCGGCGCCGCCCGCCGGCAGCTCCACCCATCGCATCAGCAGGCCGCCGATGACCAGGTATGCGACCACGACCGACGCACGTCCCGTCAACCAGAACGCGGCCGCCACGGCTGCCCAGGCCAGGACCAGGCCCATCCGTGATGGCGAGCCGAGGAGATCAATCGACCGCCCGGCCAACAGCAGGTATAGAAATGCGCCGAGCGCCAGCAAGCCCGCCGCGCGGACCGTCGCCGGGCTTTCGAGCCGAGCCGCCAGGCTCGACCCGTTCATCCTTTAGCCACGAGCGCGGCGGCATCGAAGATGCGAGCCGCGTCGATCGGGCCGGGCGCTCCCTCCGGGTGGAACTGCACCGATGCGATCCGCCCGGAGGCGTGGCGCAGACCCTCCACCGTGCCGTCGTTCAGGTCCCGGTGGCTGACCTGATAGCCGGCGGCACCGAGCTCCGGCGAGTCGACCACGGCCACTTCGTGGTTATGGGCACCGATGTCGACCCGCCCACTCTCGAGCTCGAGCACGGCGTGGTTGCCACCGTGATGGCCAACCGCCAGCCGTCGAGTGGGCGCCCCCGCGGCCAGCGCCAGGAGCTGGTGGCCGAGACAGACGCCAAGGATCGACGGCCCACCCGCAAGGGCAGCGTCGACCAGCTGGCCGACCATGGCGATTTGGGACGCCATGCGCGCCGGGTCACCGGGTCCGGGCGACAGCACCACGAGCGCCGGGTCATGGGCGCGGACGTCGGCAAGCGTGGCATCGTGCGGCAGGACGATCAGCCCCAGACCCCGGTCGGCGAGCGCGCGCAGCAGCGAGCGCTTGACGCCGTAATCGACGAGGACCGCGCGGGCACGAAGCTCGCCGCTGGGCGGGACGACGTACTGTTCGCCGGTGGCGACCGCCGCGACGTGGTCGACCGCCTCCCAGGCTGGGCTGGCCAGGGCTGCCGCGATCGCCAGGCGCTCCTCCTCACGGGGGTCGGACACGCTGGCGATCGGCCGGACGATCGCCCGGCGTGCGGCCCCGCGCCGCAGCTCCAGCGTCAAGGCTCGGGTGTCCACTCCTTCCAGAGCGGGGATCCCTGCCTCCAGCAGGAACTCCTCGAGCGTGCGACCCGGCCCTGCAGGTGGGGTGACGAGCCGCGTCACGATCAGGGCTCGGGCGTGAACCCGATCCGACTCGATCTCCGCGGGATCGATCCGGTAGCTCCCCGCCATTGGATGGGTGAGCACCACGATCTGACCGGCATACGACGGGTCAGTCAGGATCTCGCCCCAGCCGGTGGCGGCCGTGGTGAAGATCATGTCTCCCTCGGCGGCGACCGCCGCGCCGCGCAGGCGACCACGGTGCAGGGTGCCGCCTTCGAGCGCGAGCAGGCCCGGAGACGAAAATGACGCCGGCCGCTCCATGGCGGCGGGCGTCGGGCCTTGCTGTCGGGACAGGGTCTGCACGCGTTCGCTCCTTTCCGGCATCACCGTGCCGGCTTTAAAGGACCAGCGGCAGTCTAGCGCATCGACTCCTCTCGCCGCGCCGTACGAGCCACGCTACCATCGCGCCTGGAGGGAGCAGGAGCGCTGAGAGGAGATCCGAGATGACGATGCCGAGCGGCGCGGTGGCGCGCAGCGGACCGGCCGCGACCTTGGCGGACGCGGTCATCCCCGCCCCGGGATCCGACCTGGCCGGCAGGCTGGTGCGAGCCGTGGTCCTGGTCGCCGGCGGCGCGGCGCTCACGGCGATATCTGCCCAGCTCTCCTTCACGCTGCCCTGGACCGAGGTGCCGTACACCGGCCAGACCGCCGCGGTACTTCTTGTCGGCACCGCGCTAGGCTGGCGCCTCGGGGCGGCGAGCATGCTGCTCTACCTGCTGGTCGGCGTCGCCGGGGGCCCCGTCTTCTCGAACGGTGAGCATGGTATCGAGCAGGTTCTCGGCTACACGGGCGGCTATCTGGTCGCCTTCGTGCTTGCGGCCGCGCTGGTCGGGCGCCTGGCCGAGCGCGGCTGGGACCGCTCGCCGGCGTCGACGGCTGCGCTGATGGTCATGGGCAACCTGCTGATCTACGCGATCGGGGTCCCCGTGCTGGCGATCGTCCTCGAATTGCCTCTTCCGGACGCCCTGTGGGTAGGCGCGCTCGTCTTCGTGCCGTGGGACGCGTTCAAGGTGGTCGTGGCCGCCGGCCTCCTTCCGCTCGCCTGGCGCGCCATCGGCCGAAAACGCTGAGCCGCTAGTCGACCGGCGGCTCCGGGACCCGGCGGCGAGCGACCGGCAGGACGCGAGCCACCACCAGGCCGACGGCGCCAACCAGGAGGACCAGCGGCAACCCGACGATCCCGACCCAGATCGCGAGGTTGGCCGCTCCCTGACCGAAGCCGACCAGCGAGGCCACCGCGTTGTCGACGGTCGCGCCGGGATCCCAGTCCTCGGTCGCCCGCTCGACCGGAGTCGGCGAGGGGGTCAGCGTCACGGTCAGTGTCGACATCCCGGCGAGGCCGCTGAG
>DASQFY010000005.1:0-4994 GCA_035632895.1 Candidatus Dormiibacterota bacterium | reverse complement strand
AATGCCCGCAGCGATCGCGCGCCGACGGCGCAGTGCACCAGGAGCGGCGCGTCCCGGTCGGGGGCGACCTCCGCGATGCGCGACGGCAGGTCCGCAAGCGGCAGCAGCGTGGCGCTCGGGATGTGGCCCTCGTTCCACTCGACCTGCTCGCGCACGTCGAGGATCCGCCAGCCCGATGCGGCCAGCTCGAGCGCCTCGGCGGCGCTCACCTCGCGGAATGGAGTCGCGGGGGGCAAGGTCAGCCGACCGCCTCCGCCTCGGCGGGCCAGGCCACCTCGCCGCCGCGCACCGCGCCCTGCAGCACCTTGTAGGCCAGCAGCGCGCACTTGAGCCGGGCAGGCCCGATCGGCACGCCGAGCTCGTCGAGCAGGTCCTTCGGGTTCATCGCCTTCACCTCGTCGAGGCCCTGGCCGCGCAGGCCATCGGTCAGGATCGAGGCGGACGCCTGGCTGATTGCGCAGCCGCGCCCGTCGAAGGCGACGTCGGCGATGGCCGCCTTGGCCGGGTCGAGGCGCAGGGTCATGCTCATCTCGTCGCCGCAGGTCGGGTTGGAGTCGGCGAAATGCAGGTCGTGCGGTTCCAGAACCCCCTTGTTGTGGGGGTTCTTGTAGTGCTCCAGGATGAAGTCGCGGTACAGGTTGTCCATCGGCCTAGGCGAAGAGTGCCTGGGCGGTGCGCACAGCCGCGGCCAGGGCCTCGACGTCGTCCGTGTCGTTGTAGACGTAGAAGCTGGCCCGAGTGGTGGCGGGGATGTCGTAGCGCAGCATCACCGGCTGGGCGCAGTGATGGCCGGCCCGCACCGCCACCCCCTCGTGGTCGAAGACGGTCGCCACGTCGTGGGGATGGATGCCCTCGATCAGGAAGCTGATCACGGCAGCGTGCAGATCCGGGTCGGCCGGGCCCAGCCGCCGCACGCCGGGAATCTCGCCCAGTGCGCCCCACGCCGCCTCGAACAGGTAACGCTCGTGCTCGCGCACGGCCGGCATGCCCAGGGCGTTCAGGTAGTCGATGGCGGCCGCCAGCCCGATCGCCTCGGCGATCGCCGGCGTGCCGGCTTCGAACTTTGCCGGCACCTCGTTCCACTCCGCCCCCTCGAGCGTGACGCGGATGATCATGCTGCCGCCGGTCATGAACGGCGGCATGGCGTCCAGCAGCTCGCGCCGGCCCCACAGCGCGCCGATGCCCGATGGGCCCAGCATCTTGTGGCCGGACAGCGCCAGGAAGTCGCAGTCCAGCGCGGTCACGTCGACCGGCATGTGGGGGCAGGCCTGAGCGGCATCGACCAGCACCAGGGCGCCAGCCTCATGTGCCAACGCCACGATCTCGGCGACCGGGTTGATGGTGCCCAGCGCGTTGCTGACGAGCGCCACCGCGAGCAGCTTCGGCCCGCCCTTGAGCTTGGCGCGCAGGTCGTCCATATCGAGCCGGCCGTCATCGGTGATGGCCACGTAGTCGAGCGTGGCGCCCACCTCGCTGGTCAGCTGCTGCCAGGGCACGATGTTGGCGTGGTGCTCCAGCTGGGTAGTCACCACCCGGTCGCCCTTGCCGACGTTCGCGCGGCCCCAGCTGTAGGCCACCAGGTTGATCGCCTCGGTGGCGTTGCGGACGAAGACGACCTCGCGCTCCGATGGCGCCCCGATGAAGGCGGCCAACGTGCGACGCGCGCCCTCGAAGCGGCCGGTGGCGTCCTCGGACAGCTCGTAGATGCCGCGGTGCACGTTGGCGTAGTGATGGCTGTACATGTCGGTCAGCGCCTCGATCACCGCGCGCGGCTTCGGCGCACTGGCGGCGGCGTCCAGGTAGACGAGCCGCTTGCCGGTGCGCGTCGGCGCGTCGAAGACCGGGAAATCGGCTCGCAGCGCAGCCCCGGAGAAGGCCCCGGGAACGGTGGTGGTGCGTTCTGCCTGGACTGCCATCGGTCTAGTCTACGCGTGCTCTGCCACGGGCTCGGGTGCCTCGGAGGCCTCGTCGCCGACCCCGGCCGGCAGGCCGACCTGCTCGCGCACCCAGTCGTAGCCGTTCGCCTCGAGCTGGTGGCTGAGCTCCTCGCCGCCCGACAGCACCACCCGCCCGTCGAGCAGGACGTGCACGAACTGCGGCTTCACGTAGTTCAGCATGCGCTGGTAGTGAGTGATCATCAGCACCCCCATGTCCGGCGAGAGCGTGGCGTTGATGCCGTCGGCCACGTTGCGCAGGGCGTCGATGTCGAGCCCCGAGTCGGTCTCATCCAGGATCGCCATCTCGGGCGTCAGGATCGCCATCTGGAGCATCTCCAACCGCTTCTTCTCGCCCCCCGAGAAGCCGTCGTTCACGTACCGCGCCGCCATCGACGGATCCATCCGCAGGAGGTCCATCTTCCCCTCCATCAGCTTGCGGAACTTCGCCAGCGGGATGCCGGTGTACTTCGGCATGCCGCCGCCGGACTCCTCGGCGGCCGGCTGCTTCGGGTGGTGGATGGCGTTGTAGGTGTTGCGCAGGAAGCTGGCAACCGTGACGCCCGGGATGGCGCTGGGATACTGGAAGGCGAGGAAGACGCCCATCCGCGCGCGTTTGTCGGGCGCCATGCGGACCAGGCTCTCCCCGCGCCAGGTGATGGTCCCGGCGTCGACGACGTAGTCGGGGTGCCCCATCAGGGTGTAGGCCAGGCTCGTCTTGCCCGATCCGTTCGGGCCCATCAGGGCGTGGACCTCGCCCTGCCGCACGGTCAGCGACAGGCCCTTCAGGATCTTCTTGCGGGCAATGCTGACCTCGAGGTCGCGGATCTCCAGCTGATCGGTCATGCGGGTGTCGAATGCTCCTTGGTGCCTGGTGCGTACGCCAGAGCCGGGGCCGATGAAGTGGCCGCTGCGTATGCAGCCGCGCGCCGACGGCGCACCGCGCCCGGATAGGGCGGACCGCCGGCCGCGATCGCGACCTCGGCCAGGTTGGTGGCGCCCAGCGTCCCCTCCAGCGACTGGTGGATTCGCAGGAAGACGTCGTGCACGCTGCAGTCCTGTGGGCGGTCGCAGGCCTCCAGGTCGTCGGGACCGGCGCAGGGCATCTCCAGGATCAGTCCGTCGAGCGCACGCACGGCCTGGACCAGGCTGATCTCCTCGGCCGGGCGCGCCAGGCAATAGCCGCCGGCCTGCCCGCGCGTGGCAGTCACCAGGCCGGCGCGGCGCAGGGCCGCGACGAGCTGCTCGAGATAGGCATGTGGCAGCTTCTCGGTGCGCGCCACGGCGGCAAGCGGCAGCGGGCCGTCCTCGTGCGCCCGGGCCAGCGCGACCAGGATGCGGATGCCGTACTCGGACCGCGTCGACAGCTTCATGACAGCTCCACCATCACGTTGTCGCCGTCCACGGTGACCTGATAGGCGCGCACCGGGACAACCGGCGGCAGCGCTCGCACGCGGCCCGTGAACAGGTCAAAGCGGCCGCCATGGCGCGGGCACTCGACCAGGTTGCCGTCCAGCTCGCCATCGCCCAGCACGCCGCCGTCGTGGGTGCAGACGTTGTCGATCGCCCCCCATTCGCCGTCCTCGGTCAAGCCCACGCACAGGGAGCGCCCGTCGAGCTGCACCACCCGCACCGTGCCGGGCGTCACGTCGCTGGCGCGCAGGCCGGTCGCAAAGCCGGATGCCGCCATCGTCACGCTGCCGCCTCCGCGTCGCTGCCGATCCGAGCGGCAAGTGCGTCGAGCACCCGCTCGCGGATCGGCTCCGAATGAATCTGCGCCACCACCTGCTCGAAGAAGCCGCGCACGATCATGACCTCCGCCTCGTCCGCGGAAAGGCCCCGCGTCTGGGCGTAGAAACGCTGGATCGGGTCGATTGACCCCGCCGTGGCCCCGTGCCCGCAGCGCAAGATGTCGTTCGTCTCGATCTCCAGCACCGGGATCGGCTCGGCACCGGCGTTCGGCGAGAGCAGCAGGTTGCGGCACTCCTGGTAGCTGCTCGTGCCCTTCGCCTCCGAGCGCACCTTGGTGACTCCGTAGAAGGCGGCGCGGGCCTCGTCATACAGGGCGGACAGGTAGAGGAGGTCCGACGTGGTGTGGCTGGCAGCGAGATCCTGGAGGCTGTTGATATCGATGTGCTGCTTCCCGCCGGCGGCCAGCAGCCCAAGCAGGCGTGACGTGCCGCCGGTGCCAACCATGCGCAGGTCCAGGCCGAGCTTGGTGACGGCCGAGCCGATCTCGGCGTTGAGGGTCGTCACCTCGGCGTCCTGGCCGACTTCGACCCGCTGCGCGCCGATGTGCCAGGCGCCATCGCCGAGGACCTGCAGGTTCGCGTAGCGCACCCGCGCCTCGGGGCCGACGCGCACGTCGGCGATCCCGCCAAACCACGATGCCTCGCCGTCCGGCGAGGCGACCTCCTCCATCAGCGTCACGCTGCTCCCCCGCTCGGCGACGACCAGCGTGAGCGGGAAGTAGGCGGTCCCTCCGCCGGGCTGCGCCAGGTGGGCGGTCAGGGGCTGCTCGATCGTCACCCCGGCTGGCACATAGAGGAACGTCCCGCCGGTCCAGGCGGCCTGCGCCAGTGCCCAGAAATGCTCGTGGGACGCGAGTGTGGTGGTCTCGCCCAGATGGCGCTGCACCAGCTCGGGATGGTCGCGGACCGCCAGTCGCAGGTCGCTGAAGACGACGCCCGCGTCGACGAGGTCCGGGTCGAGCGCGCAGCGGACGCTCGGTGGGTCAGCAGCCAGCGCCGCGTCACGCGGCAGGTCTGCCAGCGAGGTCCGCCGCCACTCCTCTTCCAGGCCGCTCGGCCACGGAGTGGCCTCCACACGCGCCCACCATTCGGCACGCCGCTGGCGGAGCCAGTCGGGCTCGCCAAGGCGATCGCTGATGGCGGCGACGGTGGCCGCATCGAGGGCGGAGGCCGGCCGCCCCAGCTCAGTCGAGGTCGTCATCTGCCGGCTACCCGACCGCGCCTTCCATCTGGAGCTGGATGAGGCGGTTCATCTCGACCGCATACTCCATCGGCAGCTCCTTGACGATCGGCTCGATGAAGCCGTTCA
>DASQFY010000004.1:0-16218 GCA_035632895.1 Candidatus Dormiibacterota bacterium | reverse complement strand
GCGCCCAGCCGGTTTCCATTGACCGGACGTACTCGTCGATATCTGGCCAGTTCCACATAAGGTGCGTGAGGGAGCTAGGATCCAAATCCGCGTGCTCACCGGTGTCCTTGTGCCGGAGCAGTCCGATGGCGGCCCGGCGGGCAGCCTGCAGGTCGACATCCCAGCTCGCCGTTGGGGCCGCGCGTTCGGGCACCCGCTCCACTAGTCGCCGGCAGTACGCTTCGGCATATTCCTGCGTGCGCAGGTTACCGAAGATCTTGAGGCGCTTCACACGGCGCGACCGGGTTACCTCGTCAGTTCTTGAAACCGCGGCGGCCGAATTGTCGCCTCCAAGCCCGCCATAGAGGTCGTCGACAATAGGCAGCCTGAGGCCGATTACCCGCTTCCGGACCAACTCGACCCACGCGACAAGGGCGAGATACACCCACCAGTCGCCCTCAGGAGGCCAGGAGGTGGGCCAGGCGTTGAAGCCCGTGATCGTGTCCAGGACCCACGCGATCCCGGCCGCGAGGCCGAACCACCATACCGAGAGCGAAAGGGCTCCTAGCACCATCGGTCAGACCGTCCTAACGTCATCGGACTCTTTGAAACCGCCCTGGTCATCCCGCGGGTTGAGCAGACGCAGCAGCGTCACCGCGGTGGTCAGCGTCGGCTGCTGTTCGCCCAACGAGAGTCGGGTAACAGTACTTTGGTTGATGCCTGTCCGCCTGGCCACCCCACGGGCCGATACGTGCCGTGCGGCCATGGCTTCGCGCAGCCAGCCGGCGAAATCACCGTCCAGAATGCGTGGCGGAATGCCAATGCTGTCCAATTGGGCCTACGGCAGGGTATGGAACGTTAAGGGCTGAGCGTATGCGGAGCCCCGCGTAGCGGCATCGGGGGAGGTACGTAGCGATCTACGGATATGTGGCATCCGGATGCAGACGGGTGCGGTTCGGATGGGCTGTTGGAGGCGCCGCCCGACGCCCTGGACATGATCCTGGTTTGTCCGCGCTCGTAGGCGCCAGTCCCCAGTCAAGCGCCGGTTGACGAGAGGGCTATCCTGAGGTTCTCGGGCAACGGCGGCCCATACACGGGATGATCGCGGCGAAGGATGGCAGAATGAAGACTCGGGTTCACGGTGCCAAGCTGCTGACTTCGGCCGGCACTGCACTCACTCTCGCAATCGGCGCGCTCGCCGCCGGACAAACCGCAAATGCCGCAGGTCCGCCGGCAGTCCCGCTTGGAACGGCCGCGAACTTCGCGATCTTGGCGGGCACCCCGGATGTGACCAACACCGGGCCGACCATCGTCACTGGAGACCTGGGTATCCACCCGGCTGCCGCCGTGACGGGATTCACGGGACCCCCGGACGGAACCGTGGTCGGGACGATCCACGCGGCTGACGCGGTCGCGCTGCAGGCCAAGAGCGACCTTGTCACCGCGTATAACGTCGCCGCAGGAGCGACACCGGTCACAGTCGTGGCCGGCGGCACCCTCGGTGGGCAGACCCTGGTCGGGGGCGTCTACAACTCCGGCGGCTCCACGCTCGATCTGACCGGGACGCTCACGCTCGACGCCCAGAACGACCCCAGTTCCGTCTGGATCTTCCAGGCGACGTCCGACCTCATCACGGCGTCGTCGAGTGTCGTCGCCTTCATCAACGGTGCCCAGCCGTGCAACGTCTTCTGGCAGGTCACTAGCTCGGCGACTCTCGGATCGGGCTCCACCTTCGTTGGGACCATCCTGGCCCTGACGTCCATCACGATGAACGACGGCGTGAACGTAATCGGCCGAGCGCTGGCCCGGAACGGCAACGTGACCTTGATCAACGACATAATCACACGGCCGACGACCTGCTCGGTAGCAGGCGGGGCGAGTACGTCTCCCGGAGCGTCCATCCCGAACGTGGCCACGCCGGCAAGGACCGAAGTTTCCTGGTCCGGGCCGTCCCCAGTCGTCTTTGCAGGGTTCTTCCTTCTCGCCCTGGTCGTCGTCATCGTCAGCCGACGGTCCCGGCGAGCGATCAGCGCTCGCTGAACCCGGCCCTGAGGGCGGCAGTCTCAGCGGCTTCTTGCTGCACGCCTCACGGACTGAGCACGGATGAGCGCGGCTGAGCACGATGTGGTGTGGTGCCGGAGGTGGGAGTCGAACCCACACGAGCTTGCGCTCATCGGTGTTTGAGACCGACGCGTCTGCCGATTCCGCCACTCCGGCGCGGGGGAATGTGATTATAGGAAGCGGATGCCGCCGACCGATCCGGCCAGCCGTGGAACCCGCACCGCGCCGCTTCCCGACGAGGCGGACGTGGTCGCGCGTGCGATTGCGGGGGACCGATCGGCCTTCACCCAGCTGATGGAGCATTACCAGTCGGCCTGCTACGGCCTGGCGTGGCGCCTCCTCGGCGACGCCGACCAGGCGGCCGATGCCACGCAGGACGCCTTCATCCACGCGTATGACGCGATCGCCAAGTTTCGCGGCGGCCTCTTCCGTTCCTGGATGTTGCGGATCACCGCCAACGCCAGCTACGACATCCTGCGACGAGCCCAGCGCCGACCGACCACCACCCTGCCCGATCCCGACGAGGGCGAGGCCGAGCTGCCGGACCTGGGTGCCACGAACCCGGTGGTGGAGGCGGCACGCGCGGAGCTCTACCACCACCTCGAGATCGCGCTGCGTCAATTGCCGGAGGACCAGCGAACCGCGGTGGTGCTGTGCGACGTCTATGGGATGGATTACAACGAGGTGGCAGCCACGACCGCATCGGCGCTCGGCACCGTCAAATCGCGCATCCATCGGGGTCGGCTGCGGCTGCGAGAGCTGCTGGCCGAGCACCGGGAACTGTTCGAGCGCTGAGGGCGTCTGGACCGATGACCATGCAGCACGAATCTCACCCGCACGACGAGCGGCTCGCCGCGCTGGCCGGAGCGGATCCGCAGGCGACCGATGATCGGGCCCTGCGCGATCACGTGACGGCCTGCGACCGATGCCGGGCCGTCGTCGATGACCTCGCCCTCCTGCGCTCGGCGCTCGCCGAGCTGCCGGACCTGCGTCCGTCCCGACCTCTCCAGCTCCTGCCACCGGTGGCAGCTCCCGCCCGGCCACGTGCCGGCCTGCTCGGCCGGCTTCGCCGCCTCTCGATGCCGGCCCTCGCCGCCGGAGCCGCATTGATCCTGGTCGGGGCCTTCGGCAGCACGGGTGTCGTCGAGAACCTCGGTTCCGCCGCGGGTGCCCTCTACTCGAACGTCGGTGCGGACCTCGAGGGGGCAGGCGCCTCGGCCGAGGGTGCCTCGGCCGCCACGCCCGAGGCGACTGCTCTGCGGGGACTCGGCGGAAACGACAGCGCCGCATCCGCGCCACCCGCGGCTTCGTCTGCTGGGGAACCAGGCATCCTGACCCCTGAAGCCGAAACGCCGACCTTCATGGCTGCGCCCACGCGCGAGGGTGACGATGAAGGGGCCTTGAGCGTGACGTCCGACCCGTTCAGCGGCCGGCTGGCGTGGCTCGTGGTCCTGGGCCTGGGGGTGGTGCTTGCCGTCGGCTCACTGCTGCTCCGCTTCACGGTTCAGCCGCGCGCCGGCTGAAATATCGCCACCGGCGATCTATGGACGCCGGACGAGCTGCACCGGCGCCGTTCCATCGCTCCTACCGATTACACGCCACGGGAAAGCGGCGTGCGGCTCCTGTTGATCGCCAGCGGCGATATCCGGGGGAGGGGCTGACTCTCTAGCCGAGGCGCTGGGCGACGATCGCGGCGGCCAGGATCAACAGGAACACGATCGCGGCCAGCAGGGCTGCCCAGCCGGAGTCCCGGAACGTGCGCTCCACGGGCACGATTCGTGGCGGTCGGCGCGTCACGGGCGCCGGCTGCTCACCGGGCTGCCGCCGTGTGCGGGGAGCGGCGCGCGTCTCGGCGGCGGTCGCACGCCAGGTCGCCCAGGCCCGCGTGGTCGTGGGCGCCGCCGGATGGAACTCCTGCCGCGACCCGGCCCAGTGTCCCGAAGACGCGGTCCCGGCACCCGGGTGGGCGCCGTCGTACTCCGTGCGGCGGCTCGCCGAGGAGAGGATGCGCCACGCTTCATTGACTCTGCGCATGTGCTCCGACAGGTCTTCGCCAGGGTGCAGGTCCGGGTGGAATCGCTTCGCCAGGCGCCGGTGGGCGCGCGCCACCTGGAGCGGCGTGGCGTCACGCGGCACCCCGAGGATGGCGTACGGATCCAGGACCGGACGGTTGGTCATCGGGGCGATTCTAGCGGCCGACGGGAGGGGTCCATCGGTCTAGACTGGCCAGGCACCATGGCGGAACGACGACAGATCCTCATGCTCATCGACGGGCCGAGCCTCGTGTATCGCGGCTATTTCGCGCTGCCTCCGCTGACCACCTCGGATGGCATGCTGGTGAACGCCGCATTTGGCTTCCTCCAGATCGTGCTGCGCGGCATGCAGGACCTCAAGCCGGACTACGCGATCGTCAGTTTCGACGTCGGCAAGCCGCAGTTCCGGTTCGATGCGTATCCGGAATACAAGGCCGGGCGACCGTCCATGCCGGACGACCTGCGGGCCCAGTTCCCGCTCGTGCGCGAGATCGCCCAGATGATGGGCATGCCCATTCGCGAGCTGGCGGGATATGAGGCCGATGACGTGATCGGCAGCCTGACCAAGACGGCGACCGCGGCAGGAGTCGACACCTACATCGTGTCAGGCGACCTGGATGGGCTCCAGCTGGTGGACGACAACGTGCGGCTGCTGACCACCCGCATGGGCGTGGCCGCGACCGTGATCTATGACATCGCCAGGGTCGACGAGCGGTTTGGCCTGCGGCCGGACCAGATGCTCGACTACAAGGCCTTGAAGGGCGACACCTCCGACAACATTCCCGGTGTGCCGGGGGTGGGGGAGAAGACGGCGATCACCCTGCTCCAGGAGTTCGGCTCGCTCGACGCCATCTACGAGCGTCTGGACGAGGTGAAGGGCAAGCTGCGTGACCGGCTCGCCGAGCACCGTGAGTCGGCGTTCCTGTCGCGCGAGGTGGGCCGCATCGTCACCGACCTGCCGGTCGAGCTGAACCTGGAGGAGGCACGCACCGGCCGCTACGACCGCCGGGCAGTCGCCCAGCGCTTCAGGGAGCTGGAGTTCCGCTCGCTCATCGACCGCCTGCCACCATCGAGCATCGCCCCGACCGGCCACGACGCGCCGGAGCGGGATACGAAGGGCGGACTGCAGCTGTCACTGGACCTGCTGGGCGGCGCCGGCGATGGAAGGGCTGCGGCAACCGCAGCAACAACGGCCCCCCAGACCGAGCGCACGCAGCCGGACGCGCTCACCGATCCAGGCGCGGCGATCGAGCAGGTCCAGCCGCGCATCGTTCGTGTTGACGCCGACCTCGCGGAGCTGGACGTGTGGCTCGGGGCGCAGGGGGAGCCGGTTGGGCTCGGGTGGTCGGCCGGCGCCGGACGGGCGCTGGAGCGGCCGCTGCTGGGGATCGGACTGGCCGGAGCGGACGGCAGCACCTGGTACCTGCCCTGGAGCGATGACCGCCCGCTGCCCGCATGGTTCGGCCGCGACGACCGCGCGCTGATCGGCCACGACCTCAAGCAGCTGGTCACCGCACTCGCCGCGCGGGGGGTGGAGCTGACCGGGCCGGCGTTCGACACGCTCGTCGCCAGCTACATGGTCAACCCCTCGCTGCGAGCGCAGACGCTCGATGACCTGGCCGCCAACCGCTTCGGCGCCACGCTGCCGGACCGCCCGGTCCCCGCCGTGGCGGGTGCCGAGGACGGTGCCGAGGAGGGTGCCGACGAGGGTGTCGAGGAGGCTGCTTCCGCCCGTCGCGCCGCCGCCGAGGCGCTGACCGCGCTGCTGGTGCGACCTCAGCTGGAGGCGGAGCTGACCGACGCCGGCCTCATCGATCTCTACCACGAGGTGGAGATGCCGCTGATGCCGGTGCTGGCCCGGATGGAGCTGGCCGGCGTCACGATCGACAGTGCCGCGCTGGCCACCATGAGCGTCGAGTTCGGGCAGGAGCTGGCCAGCCTGGAGTCGCGCATCTTCGGCCTGGTCGGGCACGACTTCAACATCGGCTCGCCCAAGCAGCTCGAGCAGATCCTCTTCCACGAGCTGGGGCTGCCGGCCACGAAGCGAACGCGGACCGGCTACTCGACCGATGCATCGGTCCTGGAGGAGCTGCGCGACAAGCATGAGGCGGTGGGCCTGATCCTGGAGCACCGGCAGATGTCGAAGCTGAAGGGCACCTACGTCGACGCGCTGCCCGGCCTTGTGGGGCCCGATGAACGGCTGCACACCACCTACCAGCAGGCAGTGGCGGCGACCGGCCGGCTGTCGAGCATCGACCCGAACCTCCAGAACATCCCGATCCGCTCGGCCCTTGGGCGGCGCATCCGGCGCGCCTTCGTGGCCCCGGAGGGCAAGCTGCTGCTGGGCGCCGATTACTCGCAGCAGGAGCTGCGCATCCTCGCCCACGTCTCCGGCGATCCGGGGCTGAAGGCCGACTTCGCGGCCCACAACGACGTGCACCTGGCCGCCGCCGCCAGGGTCCTCGGCCTGGCGCCCGAGCAGGTCGGTCCGAAGGAGCGCAGCGTGGCCAAGATGATCAACTACGGCATCGCCTACGGCCTCTCCGGCTATGGCCTGGCGCAGCGGCTGCGCATCACGCAGGAAGAGGCGGATCGCTACATCGCGGACTATTACGCCGCCTACCCGGGCATCCGGCGCTACACGGTTGAGATGCGGATCATGGCCCGCGACCAGGGCTTCGTCAGCACGCTGCTGGGCCGGCGGCGCTATCTGCCGGAGCTGACGGCCCGCAACAGCGCCCTGCGCTCGGCCGGCGAGCGGATGGCGATCAACATGCCGATCCAGGGCACCGCCGCGGACGGGATGAAGATCGCCATGGTCCGCCTCGACGCCACCATGCGCGAGCGGGGCCTGCGTTCACAGATGCTGCTGCAGGTCCACGACGAGCTCGTTTTCGAGACCGATGAGGAGGAGCTGCCGGTCCTGGCGGAGCTCGCCCGGGAGGTGATGGAGGGTGCTCTGCCGCTCGATCCACCGCTCGAGGTGGACCTCAAGGTCGGCACCGACTGGGAGCGGATGGACCGATACCTCCGCGAGGACGGCGCGTGGCGTCGCGTGCCGAGGTCGGCGGTGGAGGTCGCTCGCCAGGAGGCCGACGAGGCGATCGCCGAACCGATCGGCGCCTAGGCCATGCCGGAGCTGCCGGAAGTCGAGACGGTGGCCCGCGACCTCCAGCGCTGGGTCGCCGGGGCGCGGATCGCTGACGCCGAGGTGCGCTGGGAGCGGACCATCCGTCACCCGCTGCCCGCCGAACGCTTCGTGGCCGAGGTGCGCGGCGCCGCCATTCGGAGCGTCGGCCGCCGCGCCAAGACCGTCCTGCTGCATCTCGACGATGGGCGCGTGATGACCGTCGCGCTGCGCATGACCGGAGCGTTGATCGTGGCCGCGCCGGGCACGCCCGACGACCCGTACGCCCGCGTCGTCTTCCGCCTGGCCGATGGCCGAGAGCTCCGCTACCGAGACGTTCGCAAGTTCGGCCGCATCGGCCTGTGGGAGGGCGGCGGGCTGCGCACCCGCCGCGTGACGCCGCGCCGGCGAGTGGGCGAGGCGGCGGCTCCGTTCCGCGTCGGCCAGGTGTTCGAGCGCCACGGCCCTGAGCCGCTGGCGCGCTCGTTCAGCGCCGCCCGGATGGCCGAGCGACTCCGGCGGCGGTCGGCCCGGCTCAAGACGCTGCTGCTCGACCAGTCGTTCGTCGCCGGCGTCGGCAACATCTACGCCGACGAGGCGCTGTGGCGCGCCCGCCTCCATCCGTTGCGCGCCGCCGACACACTCACCCCGGTCGAAGTGCGCCGGCTGCATCGGGCGCTGCGCTCGGTGCTGCGCCAGGGGATCCAGAACCGGGGCGCCAGCTTCGCCGATTACGTTGGCGCGGACGGCGAGCCCGGCGCGAACGCGGAGCGGCTGGCGGTCTATCGGCGCACCGACGAACCCTGCCTGCGCTGCGGACGACCGATCGCTCGCATCATCCTCGGCCAGCGCAGCACGCACTTCTGCCCACACTGCCAGCGCCTGCCTGAGGCCGCTGGCGAATGAAGGTGATCGGCCTCACCGGCAACCTCGGCTGCGGAAAGAGCACCGTGGCGCGCATGCTGCGCGACCTGGGCGTGGCCGTGATCGATCTCGACGCGGTGGCGCGGCAGATCCGCAACAACGACGCGGACGCGCGGCGGCAGATCGAGGGACGCTTCGGGACGATCGACGCCAGGCGCCTGGCCTCCGTCGTGTTCAAGGACCCGGCCGCGCTGAGCGACCTGGAAGCGATCCTCCATCCGCTCGTGCGCAACGAGACGCGCGCCAGGCTGGCGGAGCTCGAGACGGCTGGGGCAGAGGCGGCCGTGATCGAGGGGATCAAGCTGATCGAGTCGCCACTGCACGACGACTGTGACCAGACGTGGGTCGTCCGCTGTGACGAGTCCGATGCCGTCTCGCGGCTGGCCCGTGCGCGAGGCATGAGCGACGCCGATGCGCGAGCCCGCCTGGCCAACCAGTCACCGCAGGAGGAGAAGCTGGCGGTGGCCGACGTGATCGTCGATGGCTCCACTTCAATGGAGGAGACCCGCGGCCAGGTGGAAGCGGCGTTCGCCGCTCTGACGGCCTGAGCGGCGCCATCGGTCCCGACGTTGGTTCGCTAGAATCGAACGTCCCATGCCAGATCTGCGCGTCGAAGCCCCCTTCCAGCCGACCGGTGACCAGCCGCAGGCGATCTCCGAGCTGGTCGACGGGTTGCAGTCCGGGCTGCGACACCAGGTCCTGCTGGGAGCGACCGGCACCGGCAAGACATACACTGCGGCCAAGGTGATCGAGGCGGTGCAGCGCCCGACCCTGGTGATGGCGCACAACAAGACCCTGGCCGCGCAGCTGTACCAGGAGTTCCGCGAGTTCTTCCCCGACAACGCGGTCGAGTACTTCGTCAGCTACTACGACTACTTCCAGCCCGAGGCCTACCTGCCACGGTCCGATACGTACATCGAGAAGGACTCGTCCCGCAACGACGAGATCGACCGGCTGCGGCACAACGCCACGCGCGCCCTGTTCGAGCGTCGCGACGTGGTGATCGTGGCCAGCGTGTCGTGCATCTATGGCCTCGGCGCGCCGATCGACTACGGGGCCACGGTCATCAACCTGAAGGTCGGCGGGCACTACCGCCGGGACGGGATCCTGCGTCACCTCGTCGACCTCCAGTACCAGCGCAACGATGCGGCGCTGGCGCGATCCCGCTTCCGGGTGCGCGGTGATGTGCTCGAGGTGCAGCCGCCACACGGCGAATACGTCGTGCGGGTCGACCTGTTCGGCGACGAGGTGGAGCGGATCGTGGAGATCGACGCGCTCACCGGCGAGGTGCTCGCCGAGCGGCGCGAGGTGAACTTCTACCCGGCGAGCCACTACGTTACGCCGCGCGACAAGCTGCTGGCCGCGGTCGACGACATCCAGGCCGAGATGGAGGAGCGCACAACCTGGTTGGCGTCCCAGGGCCGAGAGCTCGAGGCGGCACGGCTTAAGCAGCGGACCGACTTCGACCTCGAGATGATGCGCGAGGTGGGGTATTGCTCGGGAATCGAGAACTACTCGCGGCACCTTGCCCGGCGCGAGGCGGGGAGCCGGCCGTGGACCCTGATCGACTACTTCCCGACCGACTTCCTGCTGATCGTGGACGAGAGCCACATCTCGATCCCGCAGGTCCACGGCATGTACAAGAACGATCGGACTCGCAAGGAGATCCTGGTCGACTTCGGCTTCCGGCTGCCGTCGGCACTCGACAACCGGCCGCTCACCTTCGAGGAGTTCGAGGACCACCTCAACCAGGTCGTCTACATGAGCGCGACGCCGGGTCCGTACGAGACCGAGCGAGCCCAGCGCGTGGCGGAGCAGTTCATCCGGCCGACCGGCGTGGTCGACCCCATGATCTCGGTACGCCCGACGACCGGCCAGATCGACGACCTGCTGGCCGAGATTCGCGACACGGTGGCCCGTGGCGAGCGCGTCCTGGTCACCACCCTCACCAAGAAGATGGCGGAGGATCTGGCCGACTACCTGGCCGAGCTGGGGATCAAGGTGCAGTGGCTGCACAGCGAGGTCGACACCCTCGAGCGGGTCGAGATCCTGCGCGACCTGCGGCTCGGGGTGTTTGACGTGCTGGTCGGCATCAACCTGCTGCGCGAGGGGCTCGACCTGCCGGAGGTGACGCTTGTCGCCATCCTCGACGCGGACAAGGAGGGCTTCCTGCGCTCGGGCGGCTCACTGATCCAGGTGATCGGTCGCGCGGCACGCAACATCGGTGGCCGGGTGATCATGTACGCCGACCGGGTGACCGATTCGATGCGGGCCGCCATCGAGGAGACCGACCGACGCCGCGTCAAGCAGGCGGCCTACAACGCCGAGCACGGGATCGTGCCCGAGACGATCATCAAGGGCATCCGCGACATTCACGAGGGGCTGCGCAGGGTCGCCGAGGAACGCGCCGAGCTGGAGGTGTCGGGCAAGGAGCCGGCCGAGCTGGCGGCGATGATGACGCGCCTCGAAGCGCAGATGAAGGAAGCGGCTAAGAACCTGGAGTTCGAGCGCGCCGCAGCGCTGCGCGACGAGATCCTGCAGCTGCGCCGGCTGCGCGAGGAGCTTGCCGCCGCGCCCGGCAGCATCCCCGCCGAGGTCTACGCGGCGGCGGCCGAGGCAGGCGACTTCGACGGGGGTGGTGGGACGCGCCGCGAGCGGCGCGAGGTGTTCTCCACCGCGGCACGGCCGAACATCATCCCCGCCGGCACCCTCAGGCGCCCCCCGCGCCGCCGTCGTCCCTGAGGAAGGTCCGATGGCCGGCACCATGCCGCACGCGATCTTCGTGGAGACCGATACGGACGGCTCCGGCGGCTTCGCCGCGTACGCCGCCGAGCTGCCCGGCTGCGCCGTCTTCGCCGCGTCGGACGACGAGGCGGCCGCCAGCATGCCGCATCGGGTGACGCGCTTCACGGCCTGGCTCCGTGAGCGGGGCGAGGAGGCGCCGACGTTCGTAGGCGACAACTGGTACGAAGTCGAGCGCGCGGCGGCGAAATCAGGCTCCGACGGGCGGCAGCGCGCCGGTTTCAGCCTGGACGAGCTGCCACCTTCGGACCAGGAGTTCGCCCGCTACCTGCGTTGGCTGGAGCTGGCGCGCGAGGAGCTGGCCGCAGGCCTCGACGCCGCCCGTCAGGCGCCGCCCGCCGTCGAAGCCATCGCGACTCAGGATGCAGTCTTCATCCGCGAGCTGGGCGGGCCGGCGCCACCGACTGAGGGTGACCCCATCGACCGGCTGTATGCCGCGCGCGATGCGCTGACCGATGCCCTGACCGCCGCCGGCCCAACCGCCACAGGGGTCCGGCGCGCGCTGCGGTTGGCGATCGCCGACGACCTGCGCCTGGCCGACGAGCTGCGCGGAGCGGCAGGCTGAGCAACGTCTCCGTCGCCCCGAAGCGCGTTCGGCACGAGGGTCCCTGGCTGCTGCCGACGCCGCGACGCGCGCCCGCGGGCACGCCGCTCCGCACGCAGCAGGACGCCATGCCGCGTTGCGCCGATGGGTCCGCGCCGGTCCTCTCCGGCGACGGGTCCGAGCGCGCAATGCTGATCGGGCAGGCGCCCGGCTGGCGCGAGATCGAGACCGGCGTTCCGTTCGCGCATGACGCTGGCCGGCGGCTCGCTGGCTGGCTGGCCCTGGCCGGCATCAGCCTCGCGGACTTCCGCGAACGCTGGTACATCACATCGGTCGGAAAGTGCTACCCGGGGCGCCGGCCGGGCGCCTCGGTTGACTCGGCGCCCTCGCGCGCGGAGGTGCTGGGCTGGACGCCGATCCTGGACGAGGAGGTGCTCCTGCTGGCACCCGCCATCCTCGTGCTAGTGGGCGCCGTCGCTCATCGCTACGCGTTCGGCGCGGCGGCCCGGCTCGACGACCTGGTCGGTCGCGAGCTGGCCTGGGATCGAGCGCCCGGCGCATCGGTCCTGGCGCTGCCACACCCATCGGGAGCCTCCACCTGGCTGAATGATCCGGCCAGTGCCGACCTGTGGCGGCGGGGGATCGGGCTGCTCGCCGAGCGCTGGGCGGCCCTGGAGGGTGTGCCCTGAACCGCGAGGTGCGCATCGGCCTGGGCGTGGTGGCGGCGCTCGGCGCCTTCGTCTTCTTCATGTTGGTGGTCGGCTCGCTGGGCGGAGTCCGGCCCGAGCTGGAGCGGATCCCGGTGGCGGACGTGGTGGCCGGCGCATCTCCGGCCGACCGCTACGGCAACCGCGAGCTGTACGTCGTGGGCTGGTATGCCGAGCTCGACGCCGATTGCGCGGGAAGCGACGGTGGTGCCGACCCATCGATTGCCTGGCTCCAGCGCGACTGCCCCCTGCGGGTCCTGTTGCCGTATCAGCCTGCCGAGGAGGTCGGCCAGGCGGAGCTGGAGGCCAACGGCCTGCGATTGAGCGCCTCGACCGGGCGGCCGTTCCCGTCGCGGGCGGAGCCGGGCGGACCGAACATCCGCCTGGGGCAGCTCGTCTTCGTTGGGCATTTCGACGACGGGGCGGCTGCGCGCTGTGTCCCAGAGCTGGCCGATCGCTGCCGGAACGTCTTCGTGGTGAGCGACTATGACCCCCTCGTGCGCTGACCTCAACGATCGACGCTTGACACCGCTGCGCCACGAGGCTCTACTCGCGAGTGCGTGACCAACGTGATGGATCCGACCACCAGCGGCGAGTGGTATGCATCGCTGATCCGAGCGGCGCCCGGCTGATGGGCGCAGGCTTCTGGCGCGCGGCTTGCAGATGGAGGATGCTGTGAACGCCACTGTCATCGGCTTCGTGGCCATCGTCATCGGCCTCCTGGCGTGCTTCGCCGGCTATCGAATCTTCCGCATCGTGCTGCCGATCCTTGGCTTCCTGGTCGGGTTCGGCGTCGGGGCGCAGCTGGCCACGGTGCTCTTCAACGAGCCGTACCTCGCCTCGGCGCTCTCGTGGGTGATCGCCATCGTTGTCGGCCTCCTGGCGGCCACCATCGCCTTCGTGTGGTGGTACGTCTCGGTCGCGCTCGCCATCGCCGGACTCGGCTATGCGATCGGCTACGGCGCCGCCGTCGGGCTGGGTGTGGGAGGGACCACGGCGGTCGTGATCGCGGTGGCGCTGGCCATTCTCTTCGCGCTGGCGGCCATCGTGCTGCGCATCCCCACCGGCGTCGTGATCGTGGTCAGCGCGTTCTGGGGCGCGAGCGCGCTCCTCGGAGGCGCGCTGGTGCTCATGGGCCGGATCGAGCCGAGCCAGCTGCGGAACGGCACCGTGGATGTCGTCATCGCCGACTCGCCCCTGCTGCTCGTGATCTGGGTCGTGCTGGGGGTGGTGGGCATCGCCATCCAGTGGTTCACGACTCGCGAGGCGAGGCGTGGAGACGCCGTTCCCGTGGTCTGAATCGAGAGCGATCCGGTTCGTGCGAGGATGACCATCACCACCTCGGGGAGGGCCCTGGTGATTCAGCTTCGCGACTATCAGGTCCAGGAAGGTTCGTTGGACCAATTCATCGAGGAATGGCGGACGCATCTCGCACCCCTCCGCCGTGAGCACGGGTTCGCGATCGAGGGCTCGTGGACGGTCGCCGGCGAGAGCCGCTTCCTCTGGTTGCTCGCGTATCCTGGTGACCGGGACGCCTTCGAAGCGGCCGATCGGCGGTACTACGCCTCGCCGCAGAGAGCTGCGATCAGCCCGGATCCAGCGCGCCTCATCCGGGGGCAACAGCTGGCCACGGTCGTCGAGGTCGAGGTCGGCTAGGGATCCTCTTCCTTGAAGACGACCTCGCGCTTCCTTCGGATCGCCGGCAGCACGGCCAGCACCAGCGCGGCGACCGCCGCGATGAGCAGGGCCAACGAGATCGGTCGCGTCACGAACACGCTCGGGTCGCCGCGCGAAATGATCATCGCGCGACGCAGGTGCTCCTCCAGCAGGGGTCCGAGCACGAACCCGAGCAGCAGCGGTGCCGGCTCGCAGCCCAGCTTGATCAGGAAGTAGCCGAGGATGCCGAAGAAGGCGATCGCGTACACATGGAACGCGTTGAGTCCCAGCGAATAGCAGCCGATCGCGGCGAAGGCGATGATCGCCGGGAAGAGGATGCGGTACGGGATGGTCAGCATCTTCACCCAGATGCCGATGAGCGGCAGGTTGAGCAGAACCAGGAAGAGGTTGCCGACCCACATCGAGACGATCAGCCCCCAGAAGAGGGCGGGCTCGTCGGTGAGGACGTTCGGCCCCGGCGTGATCCCGTGGATGATGAACGCGCCGACCATGAGCGCCATCACCGGATGCGCCGGGATGCCGAGGGTGAGGAGCGGGATGAACGATGTCTGGGCCGCGGCATTGTTCGCCGACTCCGGGCCGGCCACCCCCTCGATCGCCCCATGTCCGAAGCTCTGCGGCTGCTTCGAGATCCGCTTCTCGATCGAATAGGAGCCGAACGAGGCCAGGATGTGGCCGCCGCCGGGAAGGATGCCGATCACGGAGCCCAATGCCGTACCCCGCAGGATCGGGCCGACGATCCGGCGCGCGTCCTCCCTGGTGATCCACAGGTTCTTGACGGTCTTGACCATGACGGCGCGCGTCTTCTCGTCCTCGAGGTTGCGCAGGATCTCGGCCACGCCGAAGATGCCGACCGCCACCGCGACGAAGTTCACTCCGCCGAAGAGCTCACGCGCGCCGAGCGTGAAGCGAGGCGTACCGGTGTAGAGGTCCTGGCCGACCGTTCCGAACAGGAGCCCGAGCACGATCATGGCGAGCGCCTTGACGAACGAGCCGCGGGCCAGCGCGATCGAGGCGATCAGACCCAAAACCACCAGCGAGAAGTACTCCGGCTCCCCGAACTGGAGCGCGACGCGGGCCAGCGGCGGGGCGAAGAGGACGAGGACGACGGTGCCGACCGTGCCGGCCACGAACGAGCCGATCGCCGCGGTGGCCAGCGCCGGGCCGGCCCGGCCGCGTTTCGCCATCTCGTGGCCGTCGATCGCCGTGACCGCGGATGACGACTCGCCCGGCAGGTTGATCAGGATCGCCGTCGTCGATCCGCCGTACTGCGCGCCGTAATAGATGCCGGCCAGCATGATGAGCGCCGAGACCGGCTCGAAGTTGAAGGTGATCGGCAGCAGCATGGCGATCGTCGCCGTCGGACCGATGCCGGGCAGGACCCCGACCGCGGTGCCCAGGACAACGCCGATGAAGCAATAGAGGAGGTTCTCGGGACGGAGCGCGGTCTCGAGACCCAGGCCGAGGTTGCCGAAGAGTTCCATGGCGCGCCTAGAAGCCGATCCAGGGACCGAGGAGCGGCAACCGCAGCTGCAGCGCCGCGATGAAGATCGCGATGCAGAGAGCCGTCAACCCGACCGCGATGACCACCGCGGGCACGATCCGGGCCTGATGCCCGGCGAGCGCGGAGAGGAGAGTCGTCACGAACACCGATGGACCGACCCCGAGCCCGCGGACGGTCGCCCCGAAGAAGACGACCGCCACCGCGATCAGGCCCATCGCCCGCCACGGAACCGGACCGATCGCCTCGCCCTCGCCGGCCAGGAGCCCCTTGACCACGATAACCAGGCCGAGCAGGACCAGCAGGCCGCCGAGCACGAGCGGGAAGTAGCCAGGCCCCATCTGGAGGGGCGTACCGATCTCGTAGGTGGCGGCGCCGATGGCGAATGCCAGCCCGAAGACGAGGAACACCGAGCCGGCGAGGATGTCGCTGAGCCCCCGTCTGATGTCCACGGCCGGGCGTCACCCCTGCGGCTGCGAGCAGATGATGGGGCGGCCGGAGCCGCCCCATCATCGTGGATGCGCTAGGAGGCGGTCACGCCCGCGTCTTCGATGATCGGCTTCCAGAGATCGATCTGGGACTGGAGCTTCTCGGTGTGCGCCTCCGGCGTGGCCTGGTCCTGCGATACCGGCGCCGCGCCGAGCTCCGCGAGCGTATCGATCACGTTCTGGTCCTCGAGCGCTGCCTGCAGAGCCTCGGTGAGGGCCTGCACCACCTCGTCGGGCGTGTCGGCCGGGACGTAGAGCCCGTGCCAGACACCGACCTGGACCTCCGGCAGGCCCGCCTCCTCGGTGGTCGGCACATCGGGCAGCGAGGCCACCCGCTCGGGGGTGGTCACGGCGTAGGCCTTGACCTCGCCCGCC
>DASQFY010000003.1:0-13885 GCA_035632895.1 Candidatus Dormiibacterota bacterium | reverse complement strand
CGACGCCGAACTTCACGCGCAGCGGTCGATCGGAGGTGAGCAGCATGCGCCTGAGCTCATCGCGCTCCACGACCTGCGCCACCCGGTGGCCGAGCAGCGCGTCGACCGCGGCCCCTCGCTCCTCGTCCTTCATGGGGGATGGAGTATACGGGCCGACTCAGGCCCGATCCGGACCCCCGGCACGTACCGTGCTACAGTCGGCGACCGATGACGCGACGACCCGAGCCGCCCCGCGGCACGTATCCCCCTCCCGGCGCCCGCCGCGCCGCGCCTCGCCGGGCCGCGCCCCGGATGGTTCCGCTGCCCGCCATCATCCTGGGGGCCTTCGCCGCCCTGGGCGCCGCCCTGTTCGTGGGCCTGATGGGCGTGTACGCCGCCTACACCAGCGGCCTGCCCAACCCCCAGGACCTCGAGAACTTCGAGCTGAGCGAGGGATCGAGTGTCGTCTCCGCCGATGGCATCGAGCTGGCGACCTTCGCCGCCGAGCAGCGGCGCGTGCTGGCGTTCGAGGAGATCCCCGAGCTGCTCGTGAACGCGCAAGTGGCGGCCGAGGACGATACCTTCTGGGTGAACCCGTGCATCGACTTCCAAAGCATCGTGCGGGCCGCCATTCAGAACCTGTCCGCCGGCGAGGAAGTATCCGGCGGCTCGACCATCTGCCAGCAGCTGGTGCGGATCCGCCTCTTCGACCCCGAGCTGATGGCCGACCCCGACCGACGATTCGAGCGGAAGATCAAGGAGTGGATCCTCGCCCTGCGCGTGGGCGAGACCTACGGGGGCCAGGAGGGTCGCGAGAAGATCCTCGAGATGTACATGAACCAGGTCTACTACGGCAACCAGGCGTACGGGATCTGGGCCGCCGCGAACACCTACTTCGGCAAGGACACTCGCTCTCCCGAGCCGGAGCAGCAGCTTACGGTGGGCGAGGCCGCGCTGCTGGTTGGCCTGGTGCGGGCGCCGTCGGCCCTCGACCCGACCGCGGAGGCGGTCGAGCAGACCGACGCTGATGGAAACAGCATCCTGGTCGTGCCGGACGAGGCCGGCGCCAAGCGGGTGCAGGGCTTCGTGCTCGACAACATGGTCGAGTCCGGCTACATCACCGCCGCCGAGGCGGAGGCAGCTGCCAACGAGACGATCATCCTCGCTCCCCCACGCGACCTCCAGTACAAGGCGCCACACTTCGTCTATGCGGTGCGCCGTGCTGCCGCCGAGCTGCTCGGCAACGAGGATCTGCTCGACCGCGGCGGGCTCGAGATCGCCACCACACTGGAGTACGACAACTACCAGCGCTTCGCCGAGAAGTGGGCCGGGGTGGCCTACGACCTCGATCGCCTGACCGACGAGGAGCTGATCGCCAAGTACGGCGAGCCCGCGCTGGCCTGGATCAAGCAGCTCCAGGGTCGCAACATCAACAATGACGCGCTGGTCACGCTCAACTACCGGACCGGCGCCGTGCTGGCGTATGTCGGCTCGGCCAACTTCTACGGGGAGGCAACTCCGGCCCACCAGCCAGCCTTCGACGTCATCGGGCAGGCCTATCGCCAATCGGGCTCGGCCTTCAAGCCGGTCACCTATGCCACCGGCTTCGAGCGCGGCGTGCTCTCCCCGGCCACGCTGTTCATGGACGTCAAGGGCGAGATCGTGGACGGCTTCGAGGTGCCGAACGCCGACGGTGGCGAGCGTGGCCCGGTCCGTGTCCGCGACGCGCTGAAGTACTCGTGGAACATCCCGGTCACCAAGGCTCAGCAGCTGATCGGCACCGAGAACCTCGTCGCCCAGGCCGAGCGGATGGGGCTGGAGTGGGATCCGGCGCATGGAGGGGAGATTGCGGTCCCGTCGATGACGCTGGGGACCCTTGGCGTGCACATGCTCGACCTTGCCGGCGCGTACGGCATGATCGCCAACGGCGGCATTCTGGCGGAGCCATACCTGATCGAGACCATCACCGATCGCGCCGGGACGGTCATTTACAACCGGAGCGAGGATGCGCCTGAGCCAGAGCGCGTCCTGTCGGAACAGTCAGCCTACCTGGTGACCGATATCCTCGCCGACAACACGGATCCCGCTCAGAACTCCATCTGGGGCCAGCGCTTCCAGCTCTTGGACGAGTCGGGCAGCCGCCGGCCGGCGACCCTGAAGACGGGCACTACCAACGACTTCAAAGACCTGCAGGCCTTTGGCTACCTGGCGCCCGATGTGGACCCGGCCATCAGCGAGGGCGCAATCCTCACCGGCGTGTGGGTCGGCAACAGCGACTTCAGCGCGATCGCCGATGTCTTCGCCGCGGACGGCCCCACCTTCATCTGGCACGACTACATGGCCGAGGTTGTCGCCAACCTGGGCATCAAGATCCGTGACTTCCCACGCCCGACGGGGATCGTCGAGCTGGAGGTCGACGCCATCAGCGGCATGCGCCCGGGGGAATTCACCGAGTCGACGATCACCGAGCTCTTTGCCGAGTCGAACCAGCCGACGCAGGAGGACACCGTCCACCGCGAGCTTCGGATCGAGGAGGAGACCGGCAAGATCTGGCAGGAGGGCTGCGGCGACTTCGTAACCGCCTCGCCGTCCGGCGGTCCGGACGCGAGCGCGGCCCCCGGGTCACCGCAGGCAGAGGAGAAGGTCTTCATCGATCTGGGCGAGCTCGAGGCCAGCCACCCGACCTGGCAGGCGGCCAACCGTCTCTGGATCGAGCGCTTCCGAGGTAAGGAGTCATCGCTGCGCCGCGCGCCGGCACCCACGCTCGACGCGCCCCTGGCGCCCGCCGAGAAGTGCACGCCGGGCGAGGTGCCGACCTCCAGCCCATCGCCCACGCCGTCACCCACCGCGGAGCCAACTCCGGAGCCGACCCCGACGCCCATCCTCCCGACCCCGACGCTGCCGCCGCTACCGACATTCACACCGGTCCCGACGCCAACGGCGACGCCGTAGGCCCCGCGGGCTAGAGCTCGGCTACCGTCGCGCCGTCCCCTCCCTCTTCGCGCCGGCCGGGCCGCGTTCCTCGCACCCGGGGATGCTCGGCCAGGTACTCACGGATGGCGCGACGCAGCGCGCCGGTGCCGGCGCCGTGGACGATCACAGCCTCGTCGAGCCCGGCCAGCAGCGCCTGGTCGAGGTAGGCCTCGAGCTGCTCGATTGCCGCCTCCACGCGCTCGCCGCGCAGATCGAGGCGCGGGGTGATGCTGCTCGCCGCGCGCCGGCGCAGCTCGTCGGCCTGCGCGTCACGCGGCGCCGGACCGGCGATCGGCTCCGTCACGACCTCGACGTCGTCGGCGGGGACCACCACGCGGGGCCCATCAGTCTCGAGCGTGACGCGGCCGGTGCGTCCGCTGATCTCGACGATCCGACCAATGCTGCCCAGAGTCCGGCTGCGACCCCACAAACCCACGCGTGCCTGAGGGCTGTCCTCGCTCGCCCCATCGCCCGTGTCGCCGGGACTCGCCAGGTCGGCATCGGCGCGAGCCTGCGCCGCACGGCTGGCGAGCTCGTCGAATGCCGCGCTGGCGGCTGTCGGCGCACCGCGCGCGCCGCTGCCGGCCAGGTTGCGCTGCCTCGTCAGCTCGCGCCGCACCTCGGCCACCTCGCGTTCGGCCCGGGCGAGGAGCTCGTCGGCCGCCTGCCGTGCGTCGCTGAGGAGCTCCGCCGCCTCCCGCCGGGCGCGGCCGACGCCGGTGCGCGCCAGCTCGCGCTCGGCGGTGGCTGCCTCCCGCTCGACGCGAGCCTGCTCCAGCTCCGCGCTGCGCGCCTCCCCCGCCTCGGCGATGGCGGTCAGCGTCTCCTCCATGGTCACGTGCTCGGCCGCAAGGCGGGAGCGCGCATCGTCCAGGATCTCCCTGGCGAGACCGAGCCGCTCGGCGATGGCGAAGGCCTGCGACTTGCCCGGCAGCCCGGTCTCGAGCCGATAGGTCGGCCGCAAGGTGGCGACGTCGAACGCGACGCTCGCATTGGTCACCAGCGCATGCTCCTGGGCGAATGCCTTCAGCTCGGCGTAATGGGTCGTTGCCGCCACCGTGGCACCGGCCGCCAGCAGGCGCTCGACGATCGCCATCGCCAGCACCGAGCCCTCCGTCGGATCGGTCCCGGCACCGACCTCGTCCAGCAGGATGAGTGTTCCCGGGCCGGCGGCAGCGACGAAACGCACGACGTTGCGCAGGTGGCTCGAGAAGGTCGACAGCGACTGGGCGATGCTCTGCTCATCCCCGATGTCCGCCATCACGCGGCTGAACACCGGCAGCCGCGCGCCGTCGGCGGCCGGCACCCACAGCCCGGCCTGGTGCATGAGCGTCAGCAGACCGAGCGTCTTGAGCGACACCGTCTTGCCGCCGGTGTTCGGCCCGGTCACGATCATGGCCCGATAGCCGAAGCGCTCCCCGATGCGCAGGTCGATGGGCACGGCTCCCTGGCCCAGCAGCGGATGCCGTGCCGACAGGAGCTCGGCGGCGTCGTCGGTCACCTGCGGACGGACCGCGTCGAGCTGGGAGCCGAGGCGGGCGCGAGCCATCCACAGGTCGGCGCGGGCGAGCGCGTGCAGCGAACCGAGCAACGGCTCAGCCCGCACCTCGACCGCGCGTGACAGCTCGTCGAGGATCCGCTCCTCCTCGCGCTCCGCATCGAGCGAAGCCTGGGTCCAGGTGTTGTTCAGCTCGACGACCGTCAACGGCTCGATGAACAGCGTCGCCCCCGACGAGCTCTGGTCGTGGACGATCCCCTTCAACCGGCCCTTCGCCTCGGCCCGGATCGGGATGACGTAGCGTCCCGCACGGACGGTGACGATCGCCTCACCAATCACGCCGGCCAGGTCTGCTGAACGGAGCATCGCATTCAGCCGCTCGCGCACGCGGTCCTGCGCTGTGCGCAGTCGCCTGCGGATGGCGGCCAGCTCCGCCGAGGCCGAATCCAGGATCTGACCAGCCTCGTCAACGCTGCGCTCGATCTGCTCGCGCAGCGCGGGCGCCGGATCCAGCTCGTCGCGAACCTCGGCCAGGTGCCGACCCTGCCATGTCGCCAGTCGGGTCGCGAACAGCCCCGTGGCGCGGGACGTCTCGGCGAGGTCGAGCAGCTCGGCTGCCGTCAGCCGTCCGCCACGACGGGCGCGCTCGATCGCGGCGCGAACGTCACGCGCCCCGCCGATCGTCGCCTGCGCCTGTTCGTCGAGCAGCCGTGCAGCCTCATCGGTCTGATCCTGGAGAAGCCCGACGTGCACCGCGTCGGCCATCGGCAGCGTCGCCTCAGCCAGCTCCCGCGACGGTCCGAAGGCGGTCAGGGCGACGAGCTGCTCGACGATCGCCGCGAACTCGAGTGCGCGCAGTGTGCTCGCGTCGGCGGCCGCCCCCGGGGCCGGCTCAGCGTCCGGAGCGATGGGGGTCATCGGGGACGAGGTAGCGCAGCGGCCGCGCGGCCCAGGCGCCGGCATAGGCCACCCCAACCCGCGGCGTGCGTGCGATCCGTGTCACCGGCGCGCTCCGAGCGATCCGGATCGGTCTCGCGATCAGGTCCGCGCCGTTCAGGCTGCGGTCGATGCCAAAGGCGGCGCCCAGGTTGCCGGGACCGGCGGCAAGACGCGCCTCGTCCACGGCACCGCGTCGCTGGCGCGCCAGCGCTGCGCCCTGGGTGATGGCGGCTGCGCGGAGCAGGACCGCCTCCGGCTTGTCACCCGGACCGCACACGATATTGGCGCAGTGGTGCAGGCCATAGATCAGGTAGACGTAGAGGTGGCCGGGCTCGCCGAACATGACGGCATTGCGCGGGGTCCGGCCACGCCAGGAGTGCGCCGCACGGTCCTCCGGTCCCTGGTAGGCCTCCACCTCGACGATTCGGCCGGCCACGCGGCCCTCGGGCGCGTCATGGATGAGGGTGGCGCCGAGCAGGTCGGGCGCGACCTCGGTGGCGGGGCGATCGAACCAGGTACGATCCACGATCAGCTCGCCGTCGGCTGGCGCCTCGGCGTGCGCCGCCGCGGCCGCCGAGATCACGGCCGGTCCAGGAACTGGCCGATCTCGCTGGGCACGAACGGGCGCGCCAATAGACCGACGGTCGGGAGCAGCAGGGTCCGGAAGAATTCGACCAGCACGGAGCGGTCCATGGCGTCGTAGAAGCCCTTCAGCGGGCCGGCGCCGGCCACCTCGCTGTCGGAGGCGACCTGGAAGAAGCTGTCCATGACGACCATCAGGAACACGATCGACAGCGCGGCGAACAGCGCGCCGAGAATCGCACCCCCCAGCTCGTCGAGCTGCTTCGCGATCGGCAGCCGGGTGCGCTTGTAGAAGGTCCGCACCACGAACCAGCCACCAATGACCATGCCGATGAACAGGATCAGGAAGATGATCAGCTCGCGCAGCTGAGGCGTATAGGCCTGCCAGAAGCTGAGCAACTCGAAGAGCGGGCGCTTCAGCTGGCTGGCCACCACGAAGGCCACCACCACGACCAGGCCATTCAGCGCGTATCGAATCATGCCCTGCGTGAAGCCGGCGAAGATGCCCGCCGCCAGGCTGGCGATGATGAACAGGTCGATCGGGCTCAGCTGGGAGAAGAACTCCACGCCGCACACTCCTCGTGAAGGCTCAGTCCGAGGCCGAGGCTCCGGCGGCTCGGGCGGCGGAAGCGTAGCAGTCCGGGTTAAGGCCGGACAAGCGGATCAGCGGATTTCTGCGCTCAGGTGATGCTGGACCGACCCGCGGACCCGGTTCATGGCCCGCTCCACGCCCTTTTCGTCGGCCGCGGTGTCCGGCTGGAAGCGCAGCGCGATTGCGTATGACACCGAGCCGGGTCCGATCTGCGCACCGCGGTAGGCGTCGAAGACGCGGGCGCTGACGAGCATCGGTCCGGCGCTGGCGCGCACGATCCTCAGCAGCTCTCCGAGTGGCGTGGCATCCGGAAGCACCACCGCCAGGTCGCGGTCGATTGGCTGCGCGGCGGGCACCGGCGACAGCCGCACCTCGCTGCGGACCAGCTCGAACAGCTGGGGCAGGTTGATGGCGGCGATCACCGGGCTTCCCGGCAGGTCCCAGGCCACCGCGACGTTTGGGTCAAGCTCGCCCACGCTGCCATAGGCTCGATCGCCGGCGCCGACCAGCCGTCCGGAGCGCCCTGGGTGCAGGTGCGGATGGCGCTCCTCCGCCGATTCGGCGCGGAAGCCGGGCGCGGGCGCGCCGAGCGCCGCGTGCAGCGCCTCGATGATCCCCTTCAGCTCCGCCACGTCAGCGTCTCGGGGGTCGACGTCGAGCGCGCGCGGCAGCCGGGGGCCCATGAGTGCGATGCCGACGTGCCACGCCTCATGGCGACCCGTACCGGCGGTCTCGGCCCAGGCCGGCCCCTTCGCGCCACCCATCCAGTACGTTTTGCCGACCTCGAAGATCCACGCGTCCGTTCGCCGCTGCCGGACGTTCTCGGCCAGCGCCGCCAGGAGGGATGGGTAGAGCGTCGAGCGCAGGATGCTGTGCTGCTCCCCCAATGGGTTCGCCACTCGGACGAGCCCCGCGTCGTCGGGATCGTAGCCGCTGCGCGTCATGTCGGCGGGACCGATCAGCGCGTGGGTGACGATTTCGTCCAGGCCCAGCCCGGCCAGGATCCGTCGCACCCGGTGGCGCGGCTCGGACGGATCTGCCCGGAACGGCGGAAGGGCAGGCTCCGGTAGCGGGCCCGGGATGCGGTCGTAGCCGTACGCTCGTGCAATCTCCTCGGCCACATCCTCGGGTGCGGTGACGTCCAGGCGGTGGCTCGGCACGGTGACCGCCAAGTGCCCAGGGCCGCTCGGCTGCGCTCCGAAACCAAGCGGCGAGATCAGACTGCCGACCGCGTCGGCATCCAGGCTGATGCCGAGCAACCGCTCGGTGCGTGCCAGGTCGAGCTCCACCACGGTTACGGGCTTCGGCGCGGGGTCGTTGTCGACAATGCCCGTGGCGACCGCCGCGCCAGTGATCTCAGCGATCAGCCGTGCGGCGCGGTCCGCCGCGAAGCGCGGCAGGGCATGGCCGATGCCCTTCTCGTGACGCATGCTCGCCTCGGAGCGCAGGCCGAGCCGGCGTGCCGTGTTTCGGATGGTCGGGCCATGGAAGATGGCCGATTCCAGGATGACACGGGTCGTCTTGTCGGTGACCTCGGTACCGGCACCGCCCATGATCCCGGCCAGCCCGATCGCCCGCTCGCGATCGGCGATCACCAGCATCCGGTCGTCCAGCTCGCGAACCTCGTGGTCGATCGTCTCGAGCCGCTCGCCGGCTCTGCCGCGCCGCACCACGATCTGGCCGCCAGGCACCGTGTCCCCGTCATAGGCGTGCATCGGCTGCCCCAGCTCGTGCATGACGTAGTTCGTGACATCCACCACCGCAGAGATCGGCCGCATGCCGGCGGCCAACAGCCGCTGCTGCATCCAGGCCGGCGAGGGTCCGTTGCTGACACCCTCGAACCAGCGGGCCGTGAACCGCGGGCAGCCGACCGAATCCTCGATCGTGACTCGCACCTTGTCCGACGCCGACAGCGTTGGATCCTCGTGGACCGATGCGTCCGGCAGCCGCAGCTCCCCGCCCGTGAAGGCCGCGATCTCGCGGGCCAGTCCCACCATCGAGAGGGCGTCGCCGCGGTTCGGCTTGACGTCCACGTCCAGCACCACCTCGCCGACGATCGGCGCCAGGTCAGACCCGAGCCGATGCTCGTCGTCGGTGCCCAGGATGAGAATTCCCTCGGCGTCGTCGCCCAGCGCGAGCTCGATCGGCGAGCAGAGCATGCCCTGCGACTCGACCCCGCGAATCTTGCTGCGCTCGATGCGCCGGCCGCCCGGCAGCACGGCGCCGACGCGCGCCACCGGCACGAGCTGGCCTGGCCGCACGTTGTCGGCCCCGCACACGATCTGGAGCGGCTCCCCACCCCCCACGTCCACGGTTGTCAGCCACAGCTTGTCCGCGTTCGGGTGCCGCTCCACGCTGAGCAGCCGCCCGACGACGACATCGGTCCAGTCCGCGCCGGAGATCCCGATGCCGCTCACCTCCATGCCGCGCAGGGTCAGCTGCTCGGCCAGCGCCTCGGGCGCCAGGTCAACGTTCACGTAGTCACGCAGCCAGGCGAGGGGGGCGAGCATCGGCCTATCGTCCCCCGGGGAACTGCTCGAGGAGACGCAGGTCGGCGCTCATCAGCAGGCGCAGGTCCGGGATGCCGTGGCGCAGCAGGGTGATCCGATCGAGCCCCATCCCGAACGCATAGCCCTGGTACTCGTCGGGGTCGATTCCGCCCGCGCGCAGGACGTGGGGGTGGACCATGCCGGCGCCCAGGATCGTCATCCAGCCGGATCGACCGCAGGCCGGGCAGCCCGATCCGCCGCAGACCAGGCAGCCGATGTCGAACGCGGCCGATGGCTCGGTGAATGGGTAGTACCCGGGCCGGAAGCGGGTCTTGGTCTCGCGGCCGTAGAACGCGCGGGCGAATTCCTCCAGCATCCCTTTCAGGTCGGCCAGCGAGGTCTCGCGGTCCACGACCAGGCCTTCGACCTGGAAGAACTCGAAGCCGTGGCTGGCGTCGATCGCCTCGTAGCGGAAGCAGCGACCGGGCGTGATCACCCGAATCGGCGGCGCGAGCTCCTGCATGGCCCGGATCTGGACCGGGCTGGTGTGGGTACGCAGGATGGTGCCGTCCTCGCTGGGTCGTGGCGGATCGCTGCCGGGCTCGGCCACGTACAGCGTGTCCCACAGGTCGCGCGCCGGGTGGTCGGGCGGGATGTTGAGGGCCTCGAAGTTCATCGCCTCGGTCTCGACCTCGGGGCCCTCGAAGACCTCGAAGCCGAAGGCGTGGAAGATCTCCCGCAGGTCACGCTCGACGGTCATGGTCGGGTGCAGATGCCCGAGCCGCACCGGCCGACCAGGGGCGCTCATGTCGATCGTCTCGGCCGCACGCCGCGCCTCCAGCGTGTCGTGCTGCATGGCGCCCACGCGGTCCTGGATCGCGGCCTCGATCTCGGTCCGCACCTCGTTCGCCAGCTGGCCAAGCGCCGGGCGCTCCGCCGGCTCCACGCTGCCGAGCTCGCGCAGCAGCTTCGTCAGGTCCCCGGAGCGGCCAAGGAGGGCGACGCGCAGGGCCTCGACGGCCTCGGCATCGGCGGCTTCCGCCAGCCGGGTGCGGGCATCGTCGCGCAGCTGCTCCAGGCGCTCCCGTAGGTCACTCACGGCGGGATCCACATCGGTCTCTCGAATGATCGGGGAAAACAAACGACCCCGCTCCGCTTTCGGAGCAGGGCCGATGGACGCCGGCGCCTCAGCTGACGCCGGCTAGCCGGTAAAGGAGGCCTTGGCCGTCTCGACCACCTTGGCAAAGGCGGCGGGCTCGCGGACGGCGAGGTCCGCCAGCACCTTGCGGTCGACCTCGACCCCCGCCGATTTCAGGCCGGCGATCAGGCGACCGTACGGCAGGCCATGCTGGCGCGAGGCGGCGTTGATCCGCTCGATCCAGAGCCGGCGCATGTCCCGCTTGCGCGATTTGCGGTCGCGGTAGGCGTAGACCAGGGCGTGGAAGAGCGCCTCGCGCGCCGGACGGACGAGCTTCGAGCGCGTGCCGCGCCGGCCGTGGGCCTGCGCGAGCAGCCGCTTGTGACGCTTGTGCGCGGCGACCCCGCGCTTGACTCGGGCCATGTGGGGTTCCTACTCGTAGGGCAGCAGCCGCTCGAGCTGCTTCGCATGTGCTTTCGGGACGATCGCCTTGCCCGCGTAGCGACGCGTGCGGCGGCTGGACTTTATCTCCAGGTGATGGCCGCGCCAGGCCTTCGGTCGGACCCACTTGCCCGCGCCGGTCTTCTTGTAGCGCTTGGCCGTTCCCTTATGCGTCTTGATCTTCGGCACTGCTCTATACCTGCTCCGCCGGCTTCGCCTCGTCCGCCGCCTCCGGCTCGACCGTTGCGGTCGGAGCCATTCCCTTGGCGGTGAGCGCGTCGCCGATTGTCTCTCCGCCTCCCGGCGCCTCGCCGGGTTCCTGCGGCGCGGTTCCGGCCACTGCGCCGTCGCCGCTCTTCTTCTCGACCCGCTTCTCGATCGGTGCCATGACGATGTACATGTTGCGGCCCTCGAGGAGCGGCGGCCGCTCCACCGTGCCGTGCTCGGTCAGCAGCTCGGCCGCCCGGTCGAGGAGGTCACGCCCCAGGTTGGCGTGGGTCATCTCCCGCCCGCGAAACTGGACGGTGACCTTCACTCGATCACCCTCGTCCAGGAACTCGCCCGCCCGTCGCAGCTTCGTCCGCAGGTCGTTGACGTCGATCTTGACCCGAAGTCGAATCTCCTTGAAGGTCTGCGACTTCTGCTTTCGCTTCGCTTCGCGCTCGCGCTTCTGCAGCTCGTACTTGTACTGGCCGAAGTCGAGGATGCGACACACCGGTGGGACCGCGGTGGGCGCGACCTCCACGAGGTCGAGCCCTTTCTCCTGGGCCAGGGCGAGCGCCTCGGAGGTTGGCAATACGCCCAGCTGTTGTCCTTCATCGTCGATGACCCGCACCTCACGGATTCGGATCATCTCGTTGATTCGCAGGTCCCTACTTATGGTGTGGTCGCTCCTTCAACAAACAGGCCACCGGCCGATACGGACAGGTGGCCGACAGCTTCTCGCAACGCCGCGGAATCTTACACCGATCTCGAAGAGACGGTCAACGAACGCGGGCGCCGGTCCAGTCGTCGATCAGGCGCTGTGTCCGCTCCACGAAGAACGTCGCTCCCTTTTGCTGGTAGAGAGCCAGCGCCTCGCGAGCTGCGGCCAACGCCCCTTCGGCATTCCCGGCATCGCGGAGGACATGCGCAAGGTGGACGACGACTCTGCCGTGCTGATCGAGATAGTCGGTCTTGCCCATGATCGCGGCCGCCTCCCGGGCCACCCCCTCGGCTGCGCCGTGGTCACCTCGCCGCGACAGGACCCGTGCCTGCACCGCTCGCCCGCCAGCCTGCGAGACCACGTCATCGGTCGACGAGGTTTCCCGTGCGATCATGCCGAACCGCATGGCCTCGTCGTCATCGCCGAGGTCGAGCAGAACTTCACTAAGCTCCACGGCGATCGTCGACGCGAATGACCGGTCACCGGTGGCGGTCATGGCTTCATACGCCTCACGGACGAGACGAGCCGCATCGGCGTGCTCCCCGACCATGTGCTGGATTTGGCCCGCGAAGCCTGTGACCGAAGCCACCATGTGCCGGTTGCCAAGCTCCTCGAAGCCTGCTCGTGCCACCTCAATCATTTCGCGGGCCTCGGCGACGCGCCCCTGGAGCGCCCGCAACCGGGCAATGCCGGCGTAGGCGCCAACCATCGGGCTGCGCGCTCCCGCGCGGTCAATCTGTGCCTGAATCACGGGAATCGCCTCGTCGATCGGCGTGGGGCCGAAGACCATGGACACGCCCCTCGCCATCCGGGCCTCGCGCACCCACACTTCGTCCCCGTCGGACAGCTCGAGCAGGGCCCGCGCTCGTTGCGTGGCCTCGCCCGCCCGGCCCGTGGCGAATGTCAGGAAGGCGGCCCACGCCTGCGCAAGGCGCGCACCCTCCTCGTCGCCGACCCGAACGAGGGTTGCGGCCAGCTGCTCCGTTTGGCGGAGCGACTCCGCCTGCTCGGTCGATCGGGTCGATGAGTGAACCAGAACCAGAACAAGCGCCGCGAGCGCGCGTGCTCGCTCGTCGCCGGCGCGGTCCGCCTCGGCCATGACATCGGTCAGGATCCGCTCGGCGCGAGGCGCATCGCCACCCTCGAAGCACCGATCTCCGAGCCTGACGAGAAGCCGCCGCCGCCGTGGCAGATCCTCGGGCAGCAACTCGACAGCGCGACTCAGGAGGTCGACGGTGGCGGCGATATCGGCGCGGGCGTCCGCCCGCTCTCCGGCGTCCGCCAGGAGCGCTCCCGCCCGCAGCGCAAGCTCCTGGGCGTGCGCGTCGGGCGGACCCAGCTCGGTCCGGTAGCGGTAGGCCTGCTCCAGGTGGTACGCGACGATCTCCTCGTACTCGGTCAACCGGTCGGCCGCCACACGCTCCAGCCATGCGGCGAACCGTTCGTGCAGCTCGGAGCGCGTCTGCTTGGCGAGGGCCTGGTAGGCCGCGTCGCGAATCAGCAGATGGCGGAACCGATAGGCCTCGTCGCCCGCGAAAGAAGCCTGGTCGGGGCGGACCAGCTCCATCCGCATCAGGCTCGCCAGCCGGTCGCGAACCTGCCCGCGCATCAACTCCGACGTCAGCTCGGTCACCGCCCCGCGATGGAAGATCTTGCCCTCCACGGCGGCGCGCTCGATTACCGCGCGCTCCTCGTTGTTGAGCCCATCCAGCCGCGCTGCGAGCAGCGCCTGGATGGTGGGCGGGATGGCCAGCTGGCGCAGGTCGCCCAGCGCGGACCATCCGTCGCCGGCCGTGACCAGAAAGCCATCGTCGATCAGCTTGCCGAGCAGCTCCTCGACGAAGAGCGGGTTCCCCTCGGCGGCGTGGCTGATCTGGCTGCGTAGCTCGGCCGGCAGCTCGGCGCGCCCCAGCAGGCTGGCGACCAGCTCCTCGCTCTCGACCTCGGAGAGCGCCTCGAGCGACATGGTGGTCACCCACCGCTTGCCGCCGCCCCACGCCGGCCGTTTCTCCAGCAGCTCGGCGCGTGCCATGACGATCAGGAGGATTGGCGCGTCGCGCGTCCAATCGGCCATGTGCTCGACCAGGTCCAGGAAGGTGGGCTCACCCCAGTGCACGTCATCGAAGACGAGGACCAGGGGCCGGCTGCGAGCCAGGGCCTCGAACGTCTTGCGGATGGCCCAGAAGATCTCGTCCGGCGCTGGCGGGCTGTCTTCGATGCCGAGCAGGCCGCCAACGATCGCGCCGATCCGCTCGGCCTCCGGTTCCGCGGCAAGCACCTCGCGCAGGCGGGCGGCAGTGGTCTCTGGCGCATCACCCTCGGCGATGCC
>DASQFY010000002.1:0-8333 GCA_035632895.1 Candidatus Dormiibacterota bacterium | reverse complement strand
TCCGGTGCGACCGCCCAGCCGGCCGCGCTAAGCGCCGCGACCAGCGCCGGACCCGACGCATCCTCGCGCTCCCCGGCGGCGGAGCGATTCGAGACGGTGACGACCGCCGCCTCATGGGTTGCCGCGGGCGTCGCTGTCCTGGGCTCCATGTCCCGCGACCAGGTCCCGGAGCGACCACCCTCCTTGGCGAGCAGCTCGACGCGCTCGACCACGATGTCTCGCTGCAGTGCTTTGGCCATGTCGTACACCGTCAGGGCGGCGATGCTCGCCGCCGTCAGCGCCTCCATCTCGACCCCGGTGCGGGCGGTTGCCGCCGCCTCGGCACGGATCGAGATCGTGCCGGCCTCGCGGTCCGGCGTGAGCTCCACCTCGACGAGGTCGAGCGGGAGTGGGTGACACAGCGGGATCAGCTCGGCGGTGCGCTTGGCGGCGGCGATCCCGGCCAACCGCGCGACGATAAAGGCGTCTCCCTTCGATCCGCCAGCGTCGAGCAGGATGGCGAGCGCCTCCGGCCGCATCCGAACCGTGGCCGCCGCCACGGCGCGGCGGGCGGTCACCGGCTTGGCGCCGACGTCCACCATGCGGGGCGCGCCCTCCGCGTCGAGGTGCGACGGTTTCACTCACTCCCTCCGAGCAGGAGCGCATCGTACGTCTCGCCGGGTCTGGTCGCCGGTATTCCCTCCGGGACGACCAGAAGCGCATTGGCCGCCGCCAGCGGGCGCAGCTGCGAGGAACCCTGCCCGCCGGCCGAACGGGCCACATAGCCCTCCCCGTCACGCTGCACCACCACCCGCAGGTAGGCCCGTCGCTCCGGATCCTTGGCCAGCTGCTCGTCCACCCGTGCCCGGACCCGGCGCCGACCGTCACCGGACAGGCCGAGCATGGCCCGCAGCAGCGGGCGAACGAAGAGCTCGAAGGTGACGAGCGCGCTGACCGGGTTGCCGGGCAGCCCGATCACCGGCCGCCCGGCGACCGCGCCGAAGGCCAGCGGTTTGCCGGGCTGGACGCGGATACGCCAGAAGTCGAGGCTGCCCAGCCGCTCGATGGCGTCGCGCACGTGGTCGCGGCGGCCGACGCTCACCCCGCCGCTGGCCACGAGCAGGTCAGCCTCGGCCACGCCGCGTGCCACCAGGGCCTGGGTCGCGACCGGGTCGTCGGGCGCTGGCGGCAGGGCCACCGCTTCGCCGCCGGCCTCAGCCACCGCGGCTGCCAGCGCAGCTGAGTTGGCGTCATGGATCTGTCCGGGACCGAGGGCCACACCGGGCGGAACCAGCTCATCGCCGGTGGACAGGATCGCGACGCGTGGCCGCCGCCTGACCTCCACCTCACCGATCCCCAGCGAGGCGAGTACGGCGACCGATGCGGGCGTCAGCGGCTCTGCGGGCAGCTCCACCTGCTCGCCGGCTCGGGTGTCCAGGCCCACTGGGCGCACGTAGGCACCGAGCGTGGCCGCGGGCACGCGGACCACGCCGTCGGATTCCACGGCGTCCTCGAGCGGGACGATGGTGTCGGCCCCGGGAGGCAGTGGAGCGCCGGTCATGATCCGCAGAGCGCTGCCCGCCTCGAGCGAAGGCGGCGCTCCGCTGCCAGCGGCCACCTCGCCGGCCACCCGCAGCTCGCCTGGCGCGTCCGCCGCCCGTAGGGCATAGCCGTCCATCGCCGAATTGGCGAACGGCGGCACGTCGATCGCGGCCGTCACCGTCCGGGAGGCGAGCACGCGCCCGGCGCATCGGTCCAGGGGCAGCCGCTCCGTACTCGTGAGCGTGGCGCTCGCCAGGATGGCGTCCAGCGCCTCCTCGACCGAGCGCATCGGTCTAGACGCCGAGCTTCAGCCGGGTGTCGATCATGCGCACAATCCCGGCGCGGGTCAGCAGGCCGACCACGGTCCGTCCCTCCTCGGTCACCACCGGCAGCTGGTTGACCTCCTTCTGCTGAAGGAGCTCCAGCGCGCCTTCGACGGGGTCGTCGGGGCCAACCGTGGCCAGGTCCGGATAGCGGGTCATGATGTCCGTCACGCGGGCCGACGGCCAATCCTCACGCGGAACGCGGCGCACGTCGGAGAGGGTCACGATCCCCGCCAAGCCGCCGTCGTGATGCCGCACCAGGAATGAGCGGTGCTCGCCTCGCATGAGGCGCTCGTTCACCAGCTCCGCGACCGTTTCGTTGGGTGAGACCGATGGTGGCTCGTCCTCCATCACATCGCGCACCTTCACGCCGCGCAGCGAGCGCTGCACGCTCATCTGCGCCACCGTCGACTCCGCGGCACTCGACAGGAACCAGCCGATCAGCGCCAGCCAGATCCCGGAGAAGAGCCCTCCCGGCTGGAAGGCAAGGAGCACCCCGCCGGCGACCAGCAGGTAGCCGAAGGCTCGCCCCACGGCGGCGGCGTTGCGGGTGGCCGCGAACTCGTCGCCCCGGATGCGCCAGAGCAATGCGCGCAGGATCCGGCCGCCATCCATGGGGAAACCCGGGATCAGATTGAAGAGGCCCAGGCTGATGTTGATGAAGCCGAGCCAGCCGATGAGTGCGGCAACCTGCGGCTGGGAGATGAAGGCGCCGATCACCCACAGCCCGCCCCCGATGATCAGGCTCGTCAGCGGGCCGGCGGCCGCGATCAGCGCCTCGTCCCGCGGGCGACGCGTATCTCCCTCCAGGCTGGCCGCGCCGCCGAAGATAAAGAGGGTGATATCGCGCACCTGGATGCCGAACCGCCGGGCCACCAATGCATGGCTCAGCTCGTGTGCCAGGACCGATGCGAAGAAGAGGCCGGCCACCGCCGCGCCCACGAACCAGTACAGCGGCGCGTCCCAGCGCGGGAACCGGTCAGGCAGATCACCGACCGCCAGCGAATAGGTGACCAGGAAAGCGATCACCAGCCAGGAGGGATGCAGCGCGATGCGGATCCCCGCAATGCTGCCGATGCTGAACGCCCCACGACCCATGGCTCGGAGTGTAGCCGAGCCTCAGGCCGGGGCGGTCGCCAGGGCCAGGTCGCGCCGGCCGAGTAGGGCGCCGCCGAGTGCGCTGAGCGCGATCACCGCTCCGGCGACGAGCGACATCTCGAACCAGAGGGGCTGCGGGAAGAGCCGCAACAGGTTCGAATCGGCGCCGAACTGCCAGGTGCCGGCCGCGAAGAAGAGGGCATGGAAGGCGGCGAACGCCGCGTCGAAGGCGACGGCGAAGACGAGCGCCACCAGGATTGCGGCGCCCCCTACCATCGCTGCCCCGACGAGCAGCAGTCGGCCGCGCCTCGCCGGCTCCCCTCGCAGGCGGCGACCGGCCAGGACCAGCGCCGCGATCGCCAGCAGGTCGATGATGAGCAGGGCCCGGACCAGCCCTCCGACGTCGGCCATGTGGCTCCGCTCCGAGACATCCAGGACCGGCCGCTCCCCATCCAGGCTCACGGCGAAGTCGCCGTTGGCGAACAGGTCCCCGAGCATCGAGCCGGTGACTCGATCGACGGCCGCCTGGTCGGTCCCGAGGCGCGCGGGGACGCCGTGCCGCCCCTGCTCGAAGCTCACGAACCACGGGTTGAAGAGGATGAGCGGCCCGCTGAGCGTGATGACCAGGGCGGCCGCCACCGCGAAGGCAAGGGCAACCGGGAGTGCAGCGCGGGTCATCGGTCGGGAATCAACTGCGGCGCCGCGCCCAGGGCGCCGGTCAGACGAACCGGCCCGGCATCCGGCTGGCGCCCACGATCGTCGAGAGGATGAAGCCGACGATCGAGATGATGATCGCCCCCAGCAGGGCGGTCACGAAGCCATCCACCACGAAGCCGAGCTGCAGCTGTTCGCTGATGGCGCTGGTCAGCAGCAGCATGGCGGCGTTGATGACCAGCAGGAACAGGCCCAGTGTGACCATCGTGATCGGGAAAGTGAGGATCTGCAGGATCGGTCGCACGTAGGAGTTCAGCAGGCTGAAGGCGAGTGCCACCAGCAGGAACTTCCACCATTCGCCGGTGAACGAGATCCCGGCGAGCAGCAGGTCGGCGACGTACAACGCGCCAGCGTTCACCAAGATCTGGATTACCCGATCCATGTTCATCGCCGCCTAGCCTAGCCGAAGACCGATGGCGCCCGCTCAGGCGGGTAGCAGCCGACCACGCACCCACGCCCCACGCACCATCTCAGGATGAGCGCGGTAGATGAGGCGGCTCAGGATCTCGTCCGGTCCGTCCTCCGCGGCCGCTCCCAGGCCCTGGAGCGGCAGGGTCGTGGCAGGGTCGACGAGGATGAGGTCCGCCTCCTTGCCAACCTCCACCGAGCCGATCCGATCGCCCAGCCCGAGCGCCTCTGCGCCGCCCAGCGTCCCGAGCCGCAGCCAGGCGACCGGCGGCATGGCACCGGTGGGGGCCCGACCAACGGCGTACAGGCCGTTCTGGGTATAGGCGCCGGCTCGCATTACGCCGAACAACGACACGTCCGGGCCGGCCGCCACGTCCGACCCGAGGCCGAGGCGCATGCCGGCCGCCAGGTAGCGGGCCAGCGGCATGGCCCCGCTGGCCAGGAAGAGGTTCGACGATGGGCAATGCGCCACCACCGCCCCGCTCTCGACCAGGCGGGCGACCTCACGCTCGGAGAGGTGGATGGCATGCGCCAGGATCGCCCGCCGTGAAAGGCCTCCGGCCCGGTCGTAGACATCGGTGTAGTCGATGGCGTCGGGAAAGAGCCGCCCCACCTCCTCGATCTCACCCCGGTCTTCGGAGAGGTGCGTCTGCCAGTACGCGCCGGTGGCCGCCGCCAGGCGAGCCGACTCGTGGAGCATCTCCGCAGAGCAGCTGACGGCGAAGCGTGGCGTGAAGGCGTACTGCAGCCGGCCGTCGTCGCGACCGTGCCAGCGTTCACACAGCTCGGCCGACTGGCGCAGGGACAGCTCCAGCACCTCCTGCGCCTCGCGCTGGGTGTCGTAGGAGAGGCGGTCCATCATCACCTTGCCGATCACCGCGCGGATGCCGTGGGCCTCAGCCGCCCGGAAGCAGGCGTCCAGGCTGGGTTGCCAGATCGCGCCGTAAGCCACCAACGTGGTGGTGCCCGCCCGGGCGAAGGCGCGAAAGGCGGCCGGCGCCAGCGCTTCGGCGGTCGCCTCGTCGAACGCCTGCTCCAACGGGAAGATGTAGCGCTCGAGCCAATCGAGCAGGTGCAGGCCAGCTCCGACGCCGGCGTTCGGCAGCTGCGGAAGGTGGGCGTGCAGGTCGACCAGGCCGGGCATCACCACCCACGGGCGGACGTCGAGCGCGGATGCCGCCTCTCCCCCATCGGTCGCCCCGATCGCCGACAGCCGGCCGGTGCCATCGACACTGATTCGTGCGTCCTCTTCGTACCGCGTGCCGCCGTCGGCCAGCGGGGTGAGCAGCCTGGCGCGCAGGGTGAACGGCGGGCGCTCCGGCAGTGGCGGCGGCGTGATCACGCCGCGGATGGTAGTCCGTGCCAAGATCGCGGGCGATGCAGTCCGGACGGCGGGCTCACGCTCGACGGCCCGCTCTTCGCCGAGCCGATGGCGGCGGCGATCCATCACAACGGTTGCGCGGTCGAGGTGGACGGGTCACGGCACATCTGGATGACGATGGGCGACGGCAACATCTCCGCACGCGAGATCAACCCGCCACAGGATCCGGACAGCCTGAACGGCAAGATCTTGCGCCTGAACGCCGACGGAAGCGTGCCGGAGGATAACCCGATCCTGCCCGGCGCGATCGGGCGCAGCGCCGTGTACAGCATGGGCCACCGCAACCCACAGGGCTTCGCCATGCGGGAGGACGGGCTCATCCTTGCGGCCGAGCACGGGACCGATATGGACGACGAGGTCAACCGCATCGTCGCGGGCGGCAATTACGGCTACGGCTGCTGGAGTGGCGAAGCCAATCCGGGTCCGGCGCAGGACGGACCGGCCGGCGACCGATGCAGCGCGGCCGGCGAGTACCTGCCGCCGCTGTGGGCATCGGGCAGCCCAACGCTGGCAATTTCGGGCGTCGTCTTCCTGCCCGATGCGGGCTGGGACGGCTGGTCAGGAAGCCTGATCGTCAGCACGCTGAAGGAGGGCGACCTGCGACGCTTCGTCCTCTCCTCCGATGCGGCCCGACTGACGCTGGCCGAGACCCTGCTGGACTACGCCTTCGGTCGGCTGCGCGCCGTGGTCATCGGTCCGGATGGAGCGCTCTACGTGTCGACCTCGAACGCAGATGGGAACGATCAGATCATCCGCGTCGAGCCCCCCGGCTGAACGGCGATGTCGATTTCGGCGCATGCTGCTCGTCGCATGTACACAGGACGGCATTCAAAGACCGTCCATGCAGCGGACGGAGAAGACAATGGCAGCCAAGGTGATTCACTTCGAGGTAACCGGCAAGGACGGGGCCGGCCTCCAGCGTTTCTACAGCGACGTATTCGGCTGGAAGCTCGACACGGACAACCCCGACGGATACGGGTTCCTGCGCGACAAGGACGCGAGCCCCATCACCGGCGGCATCGGCGGGACCCGAGATGGCTCGGCCGGCCAGGTGACCTTCTACGTCCAGGCCGATGACCCTGCAGCCATGCTGCGCAGGGTCGAGGAGCTCGGCGGGCGCGTGATCATGCCCCTCACCGAGGTGGCGAAGGACACGACGATCGCGCTGTTCGCCGATCCAGAGGGCCACGTCATCGGGATCATGTAGAGCCGACGACGGATGGACGCCCCGCTGGATCTTCCACGGGGCGTCTTTCGTGTCCTGGGCGCGGTTAGATGGCGCGCATCCGATTGTTCTTCGGATTGTGCTCGACCTCGGCCAGCCCCAACGCCTCGAGCAGTGGCGGCATGTACATGCCGAACCGGCCGCGGTAGCCCTTACGCAGCCCATACCAGCCGCCGACCGGGTTGTTCGGTGAGCGGCCCCAGGCCTCGACCGTCCCCTCGGCCGCGGCCTTCTGCTCGTCGGCGCTGCCCAGCGGCATCCAGTCGCCGTGCGCCTTGAGCATGGCGTGCAGATCCTCGATTGCGCGGATGTTGTATTTCAGCTGCGTTGATCCCACCTGGCAGACGATTGCCGGCGGGTCGGCGGCCTCGTCGCGGTACATCTGGTATTCGGACGTCCCAGTCGGAGTCTTCAGCTTCCACGGGTCTTCGCGCGTGCCACTCCCTGAGTTCGATCCCATCATTGCTCCCACGTGCGGTACGGCAAGCGTGCTCTGCTAGACCGGTTCTCGTCTAGGCCATGCTCAGGTCCGCATTATGTGCGCGCATTCGGGCCAGAAGGTGTCCACATTGGCCACGCGATCACCGAGCGACGGAAACGGATTAGGAAACTGCTGCCGGCGACGCCACCCGCTACGGTCGGCGCGTCGGCCGGCTGCGCTCGGGCGGCAGGCTGGCCCGAGATGCGTGGGCCTCCGCGATTCGGGCGTTGGCATCCGCTTCCTTTGCCGCCTGCCACGAGGCAGCCCACTTCTCGACCGCCTGTGTCGCGAAGTAGGCAGTCACGACCAGGCCCACAAGGGCCAAGTAGTCCTTGACGATGGTCGCCGCGCCGCCTTCAAGTGGGATCGGATCTCCATCGAGGAACGCCAGCGCCACCACTCCGGCCAGGAAGATGAAGAACGAGACGGCGAATGCCGCGGTAAGCGCGGCCTTCCAGTCGTCGGCGACCCAGAGCATCCCGAACAGGGCTACCAGCGTGGGCATGGCGATTGCTGCGCCAACTCCGGCCTCCTTCCACCCCGTCAGCTCTCGCAACGCCGACCCGGCCACGAATGCAACTAGCACCCCTGCGAGGACCCAAGCAAGTTTCTCGTCGCGGGACATCGCTGGTACTCCCATTACGGCTGATGCCGGGAGGATAGGCCCGCCTGGCGACTTACCACCAGAACCCCAAATGGGCGATTAGGGACTCGTAAAACGTACCAGCGCGCCGATTCCGACGAAGATCAGGATCAGTGCCAGCGCCCCCATTTCGTCCGGACCACGCTCAGGCCAGAGGGCGAGCTAGCCCGTCGTGGTCCCGCGCAGCTCGCGCAACTGGCCTGCGAGCCGGTTGAGGGCTTCCGCGGGTGTTCGCCCCAGCCGACCTCCATGGTCCGCTCTTCATCCTCGGTCGCGGCGATCGCTGCCCATCGAGCTGGCTCACCCGGAGGCTCAACCGCGAAGCCCGCATACGGGGCGAGCGTGATGTCGACCAGGCCGACCAGCCGCCATTCGACGGGAAGCGAAGCCTCAGCAGATTCCCACGCCTGAGAGAGAGCGCCGAGATTGCTCATGGGCGAAGTGTATGCGCCTGATCGCCCGCTTTCATGAAGTGTCGGGCTTCCCGCGTGGCCTCTCATCCTCGAGCCGTATTTGCGCTTGGCAACCGGGGCACCAAG
>DASQFY010000001.1:0-20563 GCA_035632895.1 Candidatus Dormiibacterota bacterium | reverse complement strand
AGGCCATCTGGATGCTGGCCGCCACGCACCAGTCGAATGTGTACTGCGGGACGAAGTCGCCTGCCTCGTAGAGATTCAGCGCGAAGGCCTGGAGAACGGCTGGGGCCGATGGCGGGGGCACGGCGCTGGGCGATGGGGTCGAGACGGTGACGCGGGGCGCAGCCTGATCGGTCGGGATGGCTGATGGTGGCGTCGCGATCGGGGCCGGGTCGGAAGTCGGCGTGCGAGGGGGTTCGTGGTCGAGATTTGCAACGCTGCAGCCACCGACCAGGACGACCGCGAGCAGCCATGTCCAGCTCCGCCGCCTGAAGCCCGCGGAATGGGCGTCACGACTCATGCCACCAAGTTTCGCACTTCTGCTCGGCACGCACGAACACGGCCCTCGGCCGCTTGACCGCCCGCAGCTTCCCACGCACAGTACCGCCGTATCATCCGACGTCTCTGGCAAAGGCCCGCCGTTTGGGTTGCAGGAGGGGATACCGATGCGACTCGACGGCGCGCGCCGGCTCAGCGCCGCACTCGCTCTGGCGATTGCGGCCGCAACCCTGTCGCCATCCGCGTCCGTCGCGACGCCGGCTTCCCGGGACCTGCGTTCACCCGCAGTGCAGGCGACGGTCAACGCCACGGTCGTTGTCTATGGCGGCACCCCGGCGGGGGTGATGGCGGCCATCGCAGCGCGGCGCAACGGAGCTCCGTCCGTCGTCCTGATCGAGCCGACCGCGCACGTCGGCGGGATGATGAGCAGCGGGCTGACGTTCACCGATACGGGTGACAGAGCAACGATCGGTGGTATCAGTCGGGAATTCTTCTCGCGGATGGAGGCGATCGAGGGGAGCGCGCGGGGCCGATACAACTTCCAGGCTCGGAACGCCGAGAAGGTCTTCAAGGCGATGCTGGCGGAGGCCGGCGTGGGCGTCCGCTACGGAACCGCGCTGATCGAGGCGTCCGGAGCGGTGGTCAAGAGCGCTGGACGAATCACCGCCCTTACGACCACGTCCGGCGACGCGTTCAGCGCGCAGGTCTTCGTCGACGCGAGCTACGAGGGCGACCTGATGGCGCGCGCCGGGGTGAGCTACGCCGTCGGCCGAGAGGCATCGAGCCAGTACAACGAGGCGCTCGGCGGGGTGCGGCCGGGAGGGGTCGTGGTCAACGACGTCAGCGGCCTGGATCTGGGCTTCCCGGTGTCTGCGCCGGGTCCGGTTGGCAGCGCCGACGCTCGGATCCAATCGAGCAACTTCCGTCTCTGCTTCACCATCAACAACCCCGCCAACCAGGTGCCGTTCCGCCTGCCGCCGGGTTACGACCCGGACGCCTACGCGGTGGTGTCCCGGTTCATCGACGAGCGAGTGGCCGCCGGCGGGACCCCACGCCTGTCGTGGCTCCTGTCCATCGCGCCCACGGTGCAGGGGAAGTTCGACGCCAACGACTTCGGGGCCATGTCGATCTCCGTGCCCGGCGCGAACTACGGCTACCCGACTGGCAGCTACGCCGTCCGCGCCCAGATCACGGCCTCGCACCGCAGCTACACGGAGGGGTTCCTGTACTTCCTCGCCAACGACCCTCGGGTGCCCCTGACGATCCGCAACGAGATGGGGGCCTACGGCCTGTGTAAGGACGAGTTCACCGACAATGGCAACTGGCCGTACCTCCTGTACCTGCGTGAGGGTCGGCGCATGATCGGGACCGGCATCCTGACGGCGCACGACATCCAGGCGATCCGCAGCAAGCCGGACATCATCGCGATCGGTTCCTATCGGATGGATGCGCACCCCGTGTCCCGGTGGGTCGACGCGGGCAGGCTCCTGACCGAGGGGACGTTCCCGGTATCACCCCGGGTGAATTACGCCCTTTCCTACGCCATGATGACCCCGCGCCGCGCAGAGGCGACGAATCTGCTCGTTGCGGTCACATCATCGGCCAGCCATGTGGCGCAGGCGTCGGTCCGGATGGAGCCGCACTACATGATGATGGGGGAGGCGGCCGGAGCGGCCGCCGCCCTGGCCGCAGCCGGTGCCACGGCCGTCCAGGACGTCAGCCTGGCAGCGTTGCAGGCTCGCCTCAGGACGGCCGGAGCGGTCCTGACCGACCCCGGCGACATCGGCTCCTCGCAGTTCTACGGGGACATCGTGTGGGCCTACCACGCCGGCATCATCAGCCAGTGCGCTGCAGGTCGATTCTGCCCGACCGTCTCGGTCACCCGCGAGATGATGGCCGACTTCCTGGTCCGTGCCCTGGGCCTGCCACCGGCTTCCCAGGACTACTTCACCGATGACGAGGCGTCGCCCTTCGAGGACGCCATCAACCGCCTTCGGCAAGCGGGGATCACGACGGGCTGCGCACCCTCCCGCTTCTGTCCGCTGGCCACGGTGACCAGGGATCAGATGGCGAGCTTCCTGGTCCGCGCCTACCACCTGCCGCCCACCTCGACCGACTTCTTCACCGATGACGAAACCTCGATCCACGAGGCCGACATCAACCGGCTGGCCGCTGCCGGGATCTCCACGGGCTGCGGTGGCGGCAAATTCTGCCCGGCCAGGGTGGTGACGCGGGGCGAGATGATGGCATTCATCCATCGGGCCGCGAACTGACGCCGACGCCGTCCAGGGCGGAGCCGCCGCAAACCGCGCACAAGGTCACATAACGTATCTTTGGGGAAGTGCTATACGGCGTTGACTGGCCGGCCGCCACGGCGCACGATGCCCAGAAGGCCATGTTCAATCGGATTCGGTCGATTCTGGGGCGCTCGGTGCGAGCGGGCGACCTGGTGAGCATTCTGACCGGCCCGTACGCCGGCAAGACCGGCGCCGTCCTTCGCCTCAGCTCCGATCAGTTTGGTGTGACCCGCTACGCGGTCTACATCGACGATTGCTGCCAACCGACGCTGAGCAGTGCGGAGTTGCGCCGCGTGGGGCGCGGGCGTGGGATTGCGGCTGCCGCGCGCAAGGCCCGGGAGAGCGACACGGAGGGCGAGCTGGCACGGCTCGGGATGGAGTTCCGCGATCGAGACAATTCCATTACCTAGCCCCAGCGGCTTCGATCCCCCACCCTCGCGGGTTGACACCAAATCGAACAGATGTTCGAATGTCAAGTCGACATCGGCTGACGGTTGGACCACCCACCCGGACCAATGGCCGCTCGCGACGGGACGGATGGGGAATGCCACGAGTACCCCGGCGAACCTAGCCTCTCGGTATGAAGCAAAGCCATCCCATCTTCTGGGCTGCCGGGTGGGTCGGAGTAGTCGCCGGCTCACTGCTGGCGGCCGTCGGCCTGCTTTCGAGCAACGAGTTCCTGAACCTGGCGGGCGGCTACGGCCTGATGGTTGCGGGCTGCGGCCTGTACTTGATCGCCGGGCTGAAGCTGCGCCAGATGGTGGCCAGGCGCCGGAGCCTCCCCAGCGAGCCAATCACGGCTGCCAGCGAGCCAATCACGGCTGCCAAGCAGACCGTCACCCAGCGCTGACGTCCCCTCCGGGGGGAGGGATGTTGCCACCGGTGAGGATCAGACCGACCGCTCCCGCATGACGCGGCGCGGCGAGCGCTGCCGCCCAGCCCACCGCCGCGGACGGCTCGATGCTGAAGGGCAGCGCGCCGCTCAGCTCAGCCTGGGCGTCCAGGATCGCCTTCTCCTCCACCAGGCGCATGTCGTCGACGCATTCCAGCATCAGTGCCAACGCCTCCGGCACCGGAACGCGCGCGGCAATGCCGTCGGCCACCGTGTCGGTGCGCTCGGTCTCGATCGGTCGACGCGCCCGCCAGGAGAGTGTGATCGCCGGCGCGCCCGCCGCCTGCACGCCGATGATGCGAGTCGAGGGTGCGGCCTGCCGAAGCCAGGTCCCGATCCCGGCGATCAGCGCGCCGTCGCCGACCGGGACGTAGACGGCATCGAGTGCCGGAAGGTCGCCCGTCGCCATCGCGTCGGTCAGCTCCACCGCCATCGTGCCGGCGCCGATCGTGATCCACGGATCCTCGCCGTCGATCAGCAGTCGCCAGCCCAGCTCCGCCACGTGATTCGCGGCCGCGGTGCGGGCAGCGTCGAAGTCCTGCCCCACCAGCCGCACGTCGGCGCCCAGCCGTCGCATGGCCGCCACCTTGGCCGGGTTGGCCGTCTCGGCCGCGAACACGACCGCTGGAAACCCATGCGACCGGGCGGCGTATGCGACGCCCTGCCCGAAGTTGCCGGCCGAGGCGACGACCAGGCCACGGCCCTCCCCCACCTCGCCCGCGGCGACCAGCTCGGTCACCGCCAGCCAGGTGCCGCGACCCTTGAAGGAGCCGATCGGGTTCGCCATCTCTGCCTTGACGATGACCGGCGTTCCCAGTCGCTCGCCGAGCGGCTCGGCCACGAACTGCGGCATGTCGCGGAAGACGGCGGGGATGCGCGGATGCGCGGCGCGGATCGCCTCGGCGGTGACCGCGTGCACGGACCGGCCGGCGGTCAGTGGCTCGAGCCGCCCGGGACTGGCCGGCGCCGGCTCGGCGCGGCGTTGCGCACTTCCGCGGCGATCGCCGCGGGGAGGTGCCCCGACAGGCGGACGCCGGTATCGGTGTAGCGCTCGTCGACATCACCGGCCGCCTTGGCGCGGGCCACGAGCTCGCCGCGCGCCCAGGGCACGACCTCATCGACCGCCACCATCCCGGCGCGCAGCGCATCGGCCACCTGCGACAGGAGCCCGCCGAGGCCCTCACCGGTGGCCGCGCTGACGAACGCCGCCTGCGGCGCGGGCGGCATCGGTCCGCCACGCAGGTCCGCATCGAGCAGGTCGATCTTGTTGAAGACGGTGACCCGCTGCTTGTCGCCCGCTCCGATCTCGTCCAGGACAGTCTGCACTGCTGCCTGCTGCCCGATGAAGTCGGGATCGGCCGCGTCCACGACCTCCAGCAGCAGGTCGGCGCGCACCACCTCCTCGAGCGTGGCGCGGAACGCCTCGACCAGGTCATGCGGCAGCTTGTTGATGAAGCCGACCGTATCGGTCACAACCACCCGTTGGCCGGACGGCAGGGTCACCCGCCGGCTCGTCGGATCGAGAGTGGCGAAGAGCATGTCGGCGGCGTACACGTCGGCATCGGCCAGGGCGTTGAGCAGCGTGCTCTTGCCGGCGTTGGTGTAGCCGACCAGCGCCACCGTGGCGACCTCGGTCCGGTCGCGCTGGCGGGCGGCGGTGGCGCGGTGACGCTTCACTTCGCCGAGCTCCGCGCGAACCTTCTTGATCTTCTCGTGGATGCTGCGGCGGTCCGTCTCGAGCTGGCTCTCGCCAGGGCCGCGGGTCCCGATCCCGCCCGCCGTCCGCGAAAGGTGCGTCCACAGGCGCGTCAGGCGAGGCAGGTGGTATTGCAGCGCGGCCAGCTCGACCTGGAGGCTCCCCTCCTTGGTTCTGGCATGCCGCGCGAAGATGTCGATGATCAGGGCCGATCGGTCGAGCACTTTGCAGTCGAGCAGCTTCTCCAGGCTGCGCTGCTGGTTCGGATGCAGCTCATCGTCGACGATCAGCAGGTTGAAGCCGGTGGCCGCCTTCTCGTCGACGAGCTCGCCTGCCCGACCCTTGCCGAAGTACCAGACCGGATCGGGCGCGGCCCGCCGCTGAGAGGTGCTGCCGACCACGATCGCCCCGGCCGTCTCGGCCAGCGCGGCGAGCTCGGCCAGGCTGCGCGCGATCGGCCACCGGCCGTCGCGTGGATCGTCGAGGCCAATGAGGAAGGCGCGCTCGGTCGGGGCTGTCAGGTCGATCAGGCGAGCGCGATCAGGCATTTCGTCGAGCTATCGTAGCCGATCCCCCGCCCCAGCCCGGAACGGCGACTGGTACTTTCCGGTCACTCGCCCGCCACCGGCAGGTGCCATATGGTTCGGTACGAAGGGGGTTGTCGGAGAAGCCCATGGAAGACGCTGCGCCCGCGAAAACGAGAGGCCGAATCCGCGATTCGTGGCTCGGCATCTGGTTCCGCGTGGCCGTCGCCCTGGCGGCCTGTACGGCGGTGGCGATAGCAATCGACCAGTCGCTCATCGGCTTTGTGCACAATGCCGGGCTGCGCCTCATCGCCAGCGGCGTGATGGCGGCCGCGCTGGTCGGCGTCGCGCTGCATCGGCTCGTGATCGCGCCCCTGGCGGAATCCAAGGCGGAGCTGCACGACCGTTACCAGGAGGCGCTCGCCGACGCGCTGCGCGATCCCCTCACCGGCCTCGGTAACCATCGCGCCTTCCAGGAGGAGCTCGATCGGCAGGTCGAGGCGGCGCAGCGCTACAACGTGCCGGTCGCGCTCGTCATCCTCGACCTCGACCAGTTCAAGGCGATCAACGACAGCAAGGGCCACGCCGGCGGCGATCAGGCGTTGCGCCGCTTCGGCGCGCTGGTGGCCCGCACCATGCGCCGTGTCGACAGGCCGTTCCGGATCGGCGGCGACGAGTTTGCCCTCCTCCTGCCGCACACCGATGGTGAGGGGGCCAAAATCGTGGCGCGCCGGTTGCTGGCCAGCGCCCTCCAGCCGCCGTTGCGCGAGGAGGGCACCAGCTCGCTCTCCTTCTCGGCCGGCATCAGCGCCCTGCCAGACCCGGCGGGGACGCGGGCTCAGCTCTATTCGCAGGCCGATGCCGCTCTGTACAGCGCCAAGCGGGCCGGGCGGACCGACGTGGTCATCTTCGACGCCGCGACGGAGCCGATGGCGGTCGACGCCAGCTCGGCGGCCGCGGTGGCCGAGGTCATCGCCAGGTCGCAGCTGCGGCCGGTCTACCAGCCGATCGTGGAGCTGGCCACCGGCCGAGTGCTCGGCTTCGAGGGGCTGATCCGTCCGATCCCACCCGCCCCGTTCATCGACCCCGGCAGCCTCTTCACCGCGGCCGCGGCGAGCGGCCATCTGCTCGCGCTCGACCTGACCTGCATCGAAACGATCGTGGAGGGCGCGCGCGAGCTGGCCCCCGAATTTCACCTGTCCGTCAACCTGACGCCCGCCACCATCGAGGCGCCGGAATTCAGCACGTCAGCCCTGCTCAGCATCCTGGCCCGGCACCAGTTCCCGCCGGAGCGGCTGATCGTGGAGCTGACCGAGCAGCAGCCGATCACCGACCTCGAACGGGTGCGGCTGAAGCTCGAAACCTGCCGGGGCGCCGGCATCCGCCTTGCGGCCGACGACGTGGGCGCCGGTAACGCCGGGCTGCGGCTGCTGAGCGAGATGCGCTTCGACATCGTGAAGGTCGACCTCAGCCTCATCCAGCGCAGCGCTTCGAGCGCGTCGTCCAGCGCCGTTGTCGAGTCAGTCGTCTCGTTCGCGTCGCGCACGGGCGCACTGGTCGTCGGTGAGGGCGTCGAGCGGACCGAACAGGTGGCGCAACTGCTGGCCCTCGGCGTGCCCGCCGGGCAGGGCTACCTGCTCGGCCGACCAGGCGCGCTGCCGGAGGCGGATCTGGTGCACGCTCCGTCCAGGACGCTGGTCGAACCCGCTGACGAGGCGATGGCCGGCTCCTCGGACATGACTACCTGGCGTCAGTCGATCGGCCTGCCGGCGGCCTGACCTCCGTCACGTCTCAGCTTCCGATCATGCGGCGGACGAGCTCCGTCGCCTCCCCCGCCAATGCCGGGTCGTCGGCCGGAAGGTCGCCGGCGCTGAGCCATACGATCCGCGCGTCGCGCCGCAGCCAGGTGAGCTGCCTCTTGGCGTACTGGTGCGTATGCCGCGCGGTGATCTGCATCGCGCGCTCGACATCCCACTCCCCGGCCAGCACGCGCGCGGCCTCGCGGTAGCCGTGGCCGGTCATCGGTCCGAGCTCGGGCCCGTATCCGGCGTCCTGCAGGCGTCGTACCTCGTCGAGCAGCCCGTGCTCGAACATCCAGGCGACACGAGCCTCGATCCGTGCGCGCAGCACCTCCCGCGGCCGGCTGATGCCGAGCAGCGCCAGGCGACCCGGATAGGGAGTCGCCCGCGGTGGCGCCGCCGCTCCCCCACCCCCGGTCTCCACCCGCTCGAGGGCACGCAGCACGCGGCGTGGGTTGCGCAGGTCGGTGCGCGCGGCCGTCGCCGGATCCAGCTCACCCAGTCGGGCCGCAAGGGGCGGCAGCCCGGCGGCCTCCAGCTCGTCGACGAGTCGGCGGCGGAGCTCCGGCGAGGGGCCGCGCGGCGGCAGGTCGAAGCCGTCCACCAGGGCGGAGAGGTAGAGCCCGGTGCCGACGACCACCAGCGGCACTCGGCCGCGGGCCGCCACCTCGGGCAGCAGCGCCCGCGCACCTGCGACCCAGTCGACGACCGAGAAGGGCTCGTCCGGAGCGACGGCGTCGATCAGGTGGTGGGGCACGGCCGCGCGGGCGGCGGCATCGGGCTTGGCCGTGCCCAGGTCCATGCCCCGGTACACCTGGCGTGAGTCGGCCACCAGGATCTCGACCGAAAAGCGACGGGCGATCGCCATGGCCAGATCGGTCTTGCCCGATGCGGTAGGCCCGACGATGGCGGCGAGCGGAGGCGGCGGCGCCATCGGGCCCGCGGTCAGACCTCGATCAGGCGCTGCACCTGGTCGATCGAGCGCGCCCGTCCGGTCTTCCGCTCCGCCTCGATCACGACCGCGTTCAACATCACCGGCCCTTCCGCCACGCTGAAGCGGGTCGGCAGGTGGGTCAGGAAGCGTGGCAGGACGGTCTCCAGGCTGAAACCGATGATCGAGTCGCGCGGCCCGGTCATGCCCACGTCGCTGATGTAGGCGGTCCCCTTGGGCAGCAGGCGGGCGTCGGCGGTCGGGACGTGAGTATGGGTGCCCACCACCGCCGTCACCCGCCCGTCCAGGAACCAGCCCATCGCGTTCTTCTCCGAGGTGATCTCGCAATGGAAGTCCACGATCCTCAAGACGGGCAGCGGCTCGGCGGCACCGTCCAGCAGCGCGTCCATGGCGCTGAACGGTGAATCGAGCTGGTTCATGAAGACACGGCCCATCGCGTTCACGACCGCCACCTTGCCGCCGTCCGGCAGCGAATGGACCAGCCAGCCGCGCCCGGGCGCATCGTCGGGATAGTTCATCGGTCGCAGGACGGGCCGGCCCGAGTCTAGGTACTCGTAGATCTCGCGCTTGTCCCAGATGTGGTTGCCGCTGGTGATGACGTCGACCCCGGACGACAGCAGCTCCTCCGCCAGGCTCGGCGTCAGGCCGGCCCCGGCGGCAAGGTTCTCGCCGTTGGCGATCACCAGGTCCAGGTCGAGCTCGCGGCGCAGGTCGCCGAGCGTGTGGAGCACCGCCAGGCGGCCGGGCTTGCCGATGATGTCCCCTATGACCATGCACCGCAGCAATGCGGCGCGGTCGGTCATCGGGCGTAGTCGACGGCGCGCGTCTCGCGGATCACCGTCACCTTGATCTGCCCGGGGTACTGCAGCTGCTCCTCGATCTTCTTCACCACGTCGCGCGCCAGACGCGAGGAGGCGAGGTCATCGATATCCTCGGGACGGACCAGGATGCGGATCTCGCGGCCGGCCTGGATGGCGAAGCAGCGCTCCACGCCGGGGAAGCTGAGCGCGATCTGCTGCAGGTCGTCCAGGCGCTTCACGTAGTTGTCGAGCGACTCGCCGCGCGCACCGGGGCGGGACGCGCTGATCGCGTCGGCGATCTGTACCACGGTCGCCTCGGTCGAGGCCTGCTCGACCTCCTGGTGGTGCGCGGCGATCGCGTTGCAGACCACCGCGTTCACGCCGTAGCGCTGGGCCACCTCGCCACCGATGAGGGCGTGAGGACCCTCGACCTCGTGGTCGATCGCCTTGCCGATGTCGTGCAATAGGCCGCCCTTCTTCGACTCGGCCACGTTGGCGCCGATCTCGGCCGCCAGCAGCCCGGACAGGCGCGATGTCTCGATGCAGTGGTTGAGCACGTTCTGCCCGTAGCTGGTCCGGTACTTCAGGCGGCCGAGCAGCTTGACGAGCTCAGGGTGCAGGCCCGGCACGCCGGCGTCGTAGGCCGCCTGCTCGCCGGCCTGGCGCATGACCACCTCGATCTCGGCGCGGCACTTGGCGACCGTCTCCTCGATCCGCCCCGGGTGGATCCGCCCATCGCTGATCAGCTTGGTGAGCGCCATGCGCGCCACCTCGCGGCGCACGGGGTCGAACCCCGACAGGACGACCGCCTCGGGCGTGTCGTCGATGATCAGATCCACGCCGGTGGCCTGCTCGAGCGCGCGAATGTTGCGACCCTCACGGCCGATGATGCGACCCTTCATCTCCTCGCTGGGGAGCGGGACCACGGTCACCGTCGTCTCGGAGGTGTGATCCGCGGCGATGCGCTGCATGACGGTGGTCAGGATCCGCCGCGCGCGCTCGTCCCCCTCGTCCGCGGCGTGCCGCTCGATCTCGCGAACCTGGTGCTGGGCCTCGGCCCGCGCCTCGTCCACGATCTGCCCGATCAGGGATTGCCGAGCCTCCGCCACAGACAGGCCGCTGACGTGTTCCAGCTCGACGAGCTGGCGCTGCTGCAGCTCTGAGAGACGCAGGCGCTCGGCTTCGAGCTCCTGCTGGCGCTCCTCGAACGTCGTCTCGCGACGCTCGTGCGCCTCCACTTTGCGGTCGAGGCTCTCGGAGCGATCGAGAAGAAGGCGCTCCTGTCGGAGCAGCTCGGCGCGCTTCTCGCGTGCCTCCTCCTCGGCGGCGCGTTGGGCCTGGAGCGCGTCGTCCTTGCCCTCGAGGACGATCTCCTTCTGCTTGGCACGCGCTTCGGCCACGAGCTTGTCGGCATAGTGCTCGGCGTGCTTGACGGCGCTGGCGGCCAGGTATCGGCGGGCGACGTAACCGATTGCCACGCCGACGATGAGCGCGATGAGCGCCGCGGGGGCGGCGACGGTGATGTCAGGCATCGGCTCCTCCGTGCTGGAGCCCGGAATGGGCGGTGGTGGCGCCCACCGGAGCGGGCGCGGATCGCATGCGTCGGTCGATGGCGGCGCCCGGCGGAATCGACGAAAGATGAAGCCGAGATCAAGCCGCCCGGCGAGTGTACCGCAACTCGGCCCGGGCTTCCCCGACACTCGCCGGGGACGGGTCGCTCAGGCCGCGGCCGCCAGCCGGCCCATCAGGCGAACCATGTCCAGGTCGCGCGGCAGGAAGTCCTGGAGCATGATCCGCTCGACGCCGGCCTCGGCGAGGGCCTGCACGCGGGTGCCGGCCTCGTCCAAAGTGCCCATGATCCAGCGCTCGCGGCGCTCGGCCAGCCATGCTTCGGCATCGTCGCCGGCGCCTGTGAAGGCAAGCTGTTCCCGAATCCGGTCGCGCAGCTCGCCCTCGGTCTCCGCGAGCAGGACCCCGGTCATGGCCGATCGCCGCAGGCTGTCCGGATCGCGCCCGATCGCGATACAGGCGTCGCGGACGCGTGGGTACGCCTCGCGGGCTCGCTGCGGCGTCGCCGAGTTGAGGTTGAACTCGTCCGCGAAGCGGGCCGCCAGCCGCGCCTGCCGCGGCTTGCCGTCGCCACCGAGGATGATCGGCGGATGGCGACGGCCGCCGCGCTCCGGCTTGGGATGGAACCGCGACCGCGCCACGCGCCAATGCTGCCCGTCGAAGCTCCAGCCGTCCGGCTCGGTCCACAGTCCGTGGACGATGGCCACGACCTCCTCGAGCATGTCGTAGCGCTCCCCGAGCGACGGGAATGGGAGGCCGAGCTGAGCGTGCTCCTGGTCGTTCCAGCCGGCGCCAATTCCGAGCTCGATCCGCCCGCCGCTCATTTCGTCCACGGTGGCCACCATCTTGGCGAACGGCCCGGGCAGGCGGAACGTGACCGGCGACACCAGCGACCCCAGCCGGATGCGGGTGGTCTCACGCGCCAGGCCCGCCAGGGTCGCCCAGGCGTCGGTGGTCGGCAGCCCTCCCTCGCCCGGGAAGCTGCCGTAATGATCGGAGCGGAAGAAGGCCTCGAGGCCCGCGTCTTCGGCGGCGTGGGCCAGGGCCAGGATGTCGACGTAGCTGAGCCCCTGCTGGGGCTCGGTCATCAGCGCGAAGCGCATTCAGGCAACCCCGCCACTCTTATGTCTTGTTCCGCCTGGCCGTCCCCCGCGCGGCTGCCTCCCCGCGGGCAGCCTCGTAGCCGGCGATGTAGCCCTCGACCGACGTGCGCGCGATCGTCTCGCCGATGAGGTCGAGCGGCAGATCGTCGAGGCGCTTGAAGCGCAGGCAGGCCTTGCCCATGTCGAGCTTCTTGCCCGACTCCGCGTAGCGTTGTTTGAACCAGCGCTCAACCTCGTCGTTGCCGTAGACGCCCATCAGGTACAGCGACATGTGCCGCTTCTGGTTGGCGAGCGCGGCGTAGCCGAGCGGCTGTCCGTTGTAGGTGTCCGGGTAGCGCTCGATCGGGATGCTGTAGCCGATCATGCCGTACTGCATCGACTCGACGTAGCCCGGTGGCAGGTTGGCGAGGATCACCTCGCGCACTTTGGTGAGTGCCTCGCGCCGATCGGGCGGCAGACTTGCGAGCAGCTCTTCTGGCGACGTTGCCTTGCCCTGGAACATGGTGCTTTGCCTCCACCAACTGTACCTGGACCGATCCTACTCGCCCGTGGCTGCTCGACGGTCACGCCGCGCATGCTAGTCCGGGTCGTCGACGCCGTCTGCCGCCGCACGGAGTGTGGAGCGCACGGTCTCGGGGTCGAATCCCCGGCGCATGAGGAACATTCCCAGTCGTTGGATCGCTTTGCGGTCATCGGGCATCGGTCGCCCGCGCAGATGACGATTCAGCGCGATGCGGGCGCGTTCGGCTTCGGAAGAGGGCAGCCCTTCGGCATCCGGCGCCGGCTCGGGCGGCTCGCCGTTGCGCAGCGATTCGAGCACCTCGCGCGGGATGCCCCGCTGCCGGAGCTCGGCCTCGACCAGGCGGCGGCCGCGCGGCGCGTGGCGGTCACGCTCCTCGGCCCACCAACGGGCGAATGCGAGGTCGTCGACCTGGCCGAGCTCCATCAGGCGCTCCAGGGTTGCCGCGATCACGTCGTCCTTGGCTCCGGCCCGCCGCAGGCGTCGCTCGAGCTCCGAGCGTGAGCGCGGCCGCGTGCCCAGAAAGCGGACGGCGATCTCCATGGCGGCCTCCCCGTCCGGGGCCTCTCGTGGCACTCGCCCGCGCCGCGGATGGCGGGCTGATGGCTCAGCCGGCATACGCCCGGGCCGCTACTCGGCCTCGCTGATCCCCTCGACGCCGACCTCGATCGACGAGACCTTGCCGCGAATCTCCTGCTCGATGGTGGCTGCCAGCTCCGGATTGGCCTTCAGGAAGTCGCGGGAGTTCTCGCGTCCCTGGCCGAGGCGGGTCTCGCCATAGTTGAACCATGCGCCGGTCTTCGACAGGACGCCGGCCGCGATCCCGACGTCGAGCAGCCCGCCCTCGCGGCTGATGCCCTCGTTGTACATGATGTCGAACTCGGCCAGGCGGAAGGGCGAGGCGACCTTGTTCTTCACCACCTTGACGCGGGTTCGCGAGCCGATCGCGTCGGTCCCCGTCTTCAGCGTCTCGATGCGTCGGATGTCGAGGCGCACCGAGCAGTAGAACTTCAGGGCGCGCCCGCCGGGTGTGGTCTCGGGGTTGCCGAACATGACGCCGATCTTCTCGCGCAGCTGGTTCGTGAAGATGAGCGCCGTGTTCGAGCGGTTGATGGCGCCCGTCAGCTTGCGCAGCGCCTGGCTCATGAGCCGCGCCTGGAGGCCGACGAAGCTGTCCCCCATCTCGCCCTCGATCTCGGCTCGAGGCACGAGCGCGGCGACTGAGTCGACGATCACCACGTCGACGCCGTTGCTCCGAATAAGGGTCTCCGCGATCTCGAGCGCCTGCTCCCCGGTGTCCGGCTGGCTGACAAGCAGCTCGTCCACGTTGACGCCGACATTGCCCGCGTACTTCGGGTCGAGCGCATGCTCGGCGTCGATGAAGGCCACGATGCCGCCCGCGCGCTGCGCATTGGCGGCGACGTGGTAGCACAGGGTCGTCTTGCCGCTCGATTCGGGGCCGAAGATCTCGGTGATCCGGCCGCGCGGGATGCCGCCGACGCCGAGCGCGAGGTCGAGCGCGATCGAGCCGGTGGGCACGACGTCGACGTTCTGGTGCGCCCCCTTGTCGCCGAGACGCATGATCGAGCCACGGCCGAACTGCTTCTCGATCTGGAGAATGGCGGCATCGACAGCGCGTCCGCGCTCACCGTTCCGCTCTGGCGGGGTCTGGGTCTGGGCCGGGGCCACCGGGGCTTCCATGGTCTCGCGGGCTCCTTCTCTCATCGCTCCCGGCGGCGGGTCGGTCACTCCTCCTCGCCGGGTTCGCTGCGCGGCTTGCGCTTTGGCTTGATGACCTCGACCGACGCCGGCGGCTCGTAGGCCGATGTTGTTGGCGGGACCTTCGGCGCCTTGGCCTTCGGCTTGCGCTTCTGCTGGTGACGCGGTCGATCTCGACCCTTGGCCATGCTCGAACCTCCGATCGGCGTCCGGCCGAGGTTGCCCGACAGCCTTGCTGACGGGGCCTTACCGGCCCATTAGCGGCCGCTTACCGGACCTCGTCCCGACGCGCCATTGCGCCGCGATGCTGTCCCGCAGCGATGCGAACGACCCGTCGGCCAGGGCGCTCCGGATGCGCCGCATCAGTTCGAGAGTATAGGTGAGGTTGTGGACCGAGGTGAGGCGATAGGCGAGCAGCTCTTCGGCGCGGAACAGGTGCGCCAGGTAGGCGCGGGAGTGGTTGCGGCAGGCCTCGCAGGTGCAGGTGGAGTCCAGTGGCGCGGGGTCGTCGAGGAAGCGCGCATTGCGCAGGTTGAACCTGCCCTCGCTGCTCCAGACCTGGCCGTTGCGGGCCACCCGCGTCGGCAGTACGCAGTCGAACAGGTCGATCCCCCGCTCCACGGCGGCGAAGAAATCGAGCGGTGAGCCGACGCCCATCAGATAGCGGACGCGAGGATCATCCCCGAGCGCTTCGGCCACCACGTCGAGGGTCGCCGCCATGGCGTCCTTGCCCTCTCCCACGGAGAGCCCGCCGACCGCGATGCCGTCGAATGGCAGGCCGGCGACGGCGGCGACGCTCTGCCGGCGCATCCCGGCGTCGACGCCGCCCTGCACGATCCCGAACAGGGCCTGGTCGGCACGGCTCCGGGCTGCGAGGCAACGCTCCGCCCAGCGGTGGGTGCGCTCCATGGCGGCCGACACCTCCTGCCCCGGCAGGGTCGAGTCGACGAGCTGATCGAAGGCCATCGCGATGTCGCTGCCGAGCGCCTCCTGGATCTCGACCGCGCGCTCCGGCGTCAGGCGCTGTGGAGAGCCGTCGAGGTGGCTGGCGAAGGTAACCCCGTCGTCATCCACGCTGACCAGGTGCGCGAGGCTGAACACCTGGAAGCCACCGGAATCGGTGAGGATCGGTCCATCCCAGGCCATGAACCGATGGAGCCCACCCAGCCGCGCGATCCGCTCGTGGCCGGGCCGCAGGGAGAGGTGGTAGGCGTTGGCCAGGATGATCTGGGTGCCGGCCGTGCGCAGGTCGGCTGGGGTCAGGCTCTTGACGGTGGCCTGGGTGCCGACCGGCATGAACTGTGGCGTCTCGATCGCGCCGTGCGGCGTGCTGAGCGTGCCGAGGCGCGCACGACCGTGCGGGGTGGCGCGGAATGTAAACGAAATCGGCGTCGTGGCCATGGCCGATGTCATCGCGAGAGGATAGGCTACGCCCAGCGACGGAGGGCTCCTGCGTGCGACTGGCCGACTGGCCGCGGAACCCGTATCTGAGCGACGAGCTGCGTGAGTGGATCGCGCTGCATCTGAGCGCGCTCCACGCCGAGGATGTGGCGATCTACGCCATCCCGCAGGGTCGCGACGACGAGGGTCGCCGGGTGCTGATCGCGACCGAGGTCGGCCTGTTGGACGGGTCGTACGCCCCACGCGGCTCGTCGGCGCACTACTCCCTTCGCGTGAGCCTCTACCCGTGGCAGTCGGTGCGCGGCGTCAGCCTGCTTTCCGAGACGTATCGGCTGTGGGCCTACGAGCATCGCACCTGGTGGCGCCTGCGGGTGGCGACACCGCCCGTCGACGTCCAGACCGAGGAGCCGGAGCTGGGCTGTGCCCTCGCCGACCTGGCGACCGCCTGCGCAGTCATGGCCGAGCCCGGCAGCCACCGGGAGGCGCTACCTGAGGACGACGAGCCCAACTCCTCCGCGTCTCGGGACTCGGCGAGCGCCAGCGCCGCGGTCGCTATCGGGCTTGACATCGAAGGGCCGGCGACGGCGGAGGTGATCGAGCCCGCCACCCAGGATCGAATGGCGCCGTTCATCGAAGAGCCCTGATCATCGGATCAGCATCGCGTCCCCGAAGCTGAAGAACCGGTACCCGGCCGCCAGCGCTTCGCGATAGGCCGCGAGGAGGGTGTCGCGCGCCTGGTAGGGGTCGGCGCCGGCCATCCCGGCCTGGACGAAGGCGGTCACCAGCAGCAGCAGCGAGCTGCGCGGCAGGTGGAAGTTCGTGATCAGCGCATCGACGGCCGCGAATGGATACGGCGGCGTGATGTACAGGTCGCTCCAGCCGGAGGTGGCCCGATGGTGGGCGGCGGTCTCGAGCACTCGGCCGGTGGTGGTGCCGACTGCGACAACCCGGCCGCCCTCTCTGCGCGCTCGGGCCAACGCCCGCCGGTTCGCGACCGGGATGGCGTACCACTCGCGGTGGATCCGATGCTCGTCGACGAACTCGCCCTCCAGCGGGCGGAAGGTGTCAAGGCCGACATGCAGGGTGACGCTGGCGCGACGCACGCCGCTCGCCTCCAGTGCGGCGAGCAGCTCTGGCGTGAAGTGCAGTCCGGCGGTTGGGGCCGCCGCCGAGCCCGGCGGCCTGGCGTAAACGGTCTGGTAGCGGTCGGGCGGCGACGTGCGATCTCGAATGTAGGGCGGCATGGGCATCTCTCCGGCGGCCGTCATCACCGCCATCGGGTCGCGGAAGAACCGGATCGCGCGGGTGCCGTCGCCGAGGCGCTCCCCCACTTCCACGCGGTCGCCGGATGCGAGCGTCAACAGGTCGCCGAGGGCGATCCGACGCGATGGCCGCACCAGGCCCTCCCAACGCCCGGACCCGTCGGGCAGCGGTCGCAGCACGAGCACCTCGGCCTCTCCGCCGGCCGTGCGGCGGGCGGGCAGCCGCGCCGGAAGGACCCGGGAATCGTTGACGACCAGGAGGTCCCCAATTCGCAGCTCCTCCCCGATCTCGCGAAACGTTCGATGCGCCAACGCGGGCCGGCCAGGCGTGGACGCCGCGCGATCCAGGACGAGCAGCCGGGCAGCATCACGCGGCTCTGCCGGGACCTGGGCAATGGCTGTGCGCGGCAGCCGATAGTCGAAGTCGTCCACGCGCAACCGCCGCTGGGCGGCGTCGGACGGTTGAGGCATCGGTCCGGCAAGCGTAACGCCCGGCCGGATTGCCCGGCCGGGCGTCATTGATCTGGAGCAGGCGCTAGATGTAAGTCGAGATCAGCTCCTGGGCAAAGAAGACCACGTATGCGAGGAAGACGAGCCACATCAGCCAGTGGACATCCGCCGTCGTGCGGGTGACGATCTTCAGGATGACCCACAAGACGATGCCGGCCCCGATACCGATGTAGATCGTGAAGGTCAGCGGCATGAGGATCAAGATCAGCAGCGCCGGGAATCCGATGACCACATCCCGGGCGTCGATCTCCCCGATCTGGGTGAACATCAGGTAGCCGACAAGGACCAACGCCGGCGCCGTGGCCGCCAGAGGGATGATCTGGACGAGCGGCGCCAGGAAGATGGCGACCAGGAATAGGAGCCCGGTCACGACCGCGGTGAACCCGGTCCGGCCGCCGTCACCGACGCCTGCCGCGCTCTCGATATAGGTCGTGTTCGAGCTGACGCCGGCTGCGCCGCCGACGGCGGCGGCGATCCCATCGACCAATAGGACACGCCCGACGCCCGGAACCGTCCCATCCGCTTCGGTCAGGCCCGCCTCGGCGGCGACGCCGGTGACCGTGCCCATCGTGTCGAAGAAGTCGCTGAGCATGATGGTGAAGATCGCCAGCACCGCGGCAAGGACGCCGGCCTCGATCGTGAAGATTCCGCCGAGATCCTGGAGGCCCAGGCCGAGCGTGCCGAAGTTCGGGGTCACGGTGAACGTATCCGGCAATTGCTGCACCCCGGTGACGAGGGCCAGCACCGTGGTTGCCGCGATGCTCAGGATCAGTGCTCCTCTGACCTTGAGCGCCCAGAGCGCGGCCGTGATCAGCAGGCCCGAGAGGAACACGAAATGCGCGGGCGTGGTCGGGTACACGAATGCGAGGGGTGGCGGGGGCGGCGCGAACTCCGGTGTGACGCCCACGATCAATCCGCCATCCCAGAAGCCGATGAACAGGATGAACAGGCCGATGCCAACGCCGATGGCGCGTTTCAGGCCGAGCGGCACCGCGTTCATGATCGCCTCCCGCAGGCCGACCACGACCAGCAGGGTGATGATCACACCCTCGATGACAATCACGCCCATGGCCTGGGCAGCGGTCATGCCGAGGCCGAGAACCAGGCCGAAGGCGACGACCGCATTCAGGCCGAGTCCCGCTGCCAGGGCAAACGGGTAGTTGGTGGCGAGGCCCATGGCCAGGGTCATGATCCCTGCCACGAGCGCCGTCCCGGCAGCCACGGCTACCGGGTCGAGCCCCATGGGCCCGGCGATGATCGCCGGGTTGAGGGCCACGATATAGACCATGACCATGAACGTGGTTACGCCGGCCCTGATCTCCGTGCCGACGGTGGTCCCCCGCTCGGTGAGCTTGAAGAAGGAGTCGAGCCCGCCGCTGGCCATGGGCGGCCGCGGGGGTTCCTCCCTCTTCGGTACGTCGGTAGCCTCCACTCGATATCCTCCGCTCCGGTGCAGGCCCGCCCGACACCGGTCTCGGGCGGCGCCGGAGCGCAGCGTACTACCGGGGCGCAAGGCGCCGCGTCGTCAGCGGCGCAGGAAGTGTCAGTCGAAGAGGCCGGGCTGCGCTCTGGCCTGGACTCCTACGGCCGCGGGCGGCGTCAGCCCCAGGTGCTCCCAGGCGCCGGTCGTCAGCTGGCGCCCGCGCGAGGTACGGGCCAGCAACCCGATCTGCATGAGGTACGGCTCGATGACATCCTCCAGCGTCTCGACCGGCTCCGAGATGGTCGCGGCCATCGTATGCAGGCCGACCGGGCCACCACCGTGGTGCTCGGCGATGGCGCGCAGCAGCTGCCGGTCGAGGGCGTCGAGCCCGCGCTCGTCGATCTCCAGCAGGTCGAGGGCGGCGGTCGCCAGTCCGGCGGTGACGCTGCCGTCGCCGGCACCGCGCACCTGCGCGAAGTCGCGCGCCCGCTTCAGCAGCCGATTGGCGATGCGCGGCGTGCCCCGGCTGCGGCGCGCGATGACCGGGGCAGCATCGGTCGCGAGCGAGATGTCCAGGATCTCGGCGCTGCGGCGCAGGATCCGCTCGATGTCGGGCAGGGTGTAATAGTCGAGGCGATAGGTCACGCCGAACCGATCACGCAGCGGGCCGGTGATGCTCCCGACCCGCGTCGTGGCGCCGATCACGGTGATGTGCTCGATCTGGAGCCGCACCGTCCGCGCCCCGGGCCCCTTGCCGAGCACCACGTCGAGGGCGAAGTCCTCCATGGCCGGGTACAGGATCTCCTCGACCGGATGGCTGAGCCGATGGATCTCGTCGATGAAGAGCACGTCGCCCTTGGCCAGGCTGGTCAGCACCGCGGCGAGGTCCCCGGCCCGCTCGATGGCCGGACCGCTGGTCGTCCGGATCTGTGCCCCCATCTCGGCGGCAACGATGTTCGCCAGCGTGGTCTTGCCGAGGCCAGGGGGGCCGTAGAGCAGGACATGGTCGACCGGCTCCTCCCGCTGGCGAGCGGCGTCGATCAGGATCGCCAGGTTCTCCTTGATCCGGTCCTGGCCGGCGAACTCGTCCAGCCTCCGTGGGCGGACGGTCGACTCGAGGGCGAGCTCCTCCTCGTCGACCTGCGGACTGGCGACGCGTTCGATCGTCATCGAGCGGAATCGAACATGTGACCGATTCTACCGGTCGCGGAGGGCATCGCGGAGGCGATCAAGATCCGCCGCCGTGTCCACATCGGGGGCGTGCTCCTCCACCTCCACGGCCAGCACCCACTCGGGATGCGCCTGGAGAAGGTCGCGAAGCCCGATGTCCCCGCGCGGCTCGTCAACGATCCCGAATTGGCTGCGCTCGACCAGGATCGGCGGCCCGATGCTCCCACCCGCATGCATCGCAACGATCGGGCGATCGCCACGCCCAACGACCAGGGAGTGAAGCTGCTCGACCGAAACGGTCGGCTGGTCGCCCAACAGGATCACGGCGGCGCTGATCTCGGCCGGCAGCGCCTCGAAGCCGAGCCGCAGCGAGTGGCTCATGCCCCGCTCCGGGTGTGGGTTCCTCACCCAGCGCAGGGTGCGATCCGGCATGCCGGCCGGGCGCGTCAGCCACACCGGCACGACCGCCACGATGGGCGCAAGGCCGGCGCCCTGCGCCACTTCCAGCACGTGCTCGAGCAGCGAACGGTCGCCGAGCATGGCGAGCTGTTTCCGACCACCGAAGCGCCGGGACTCGCCGGCCGCCAGGATGACCGCGCCGACCGACCGAT